>JBMOJG010000842.1:0-1920 GCA_049316925.1 Alsobacter sp.
GTCGTTCATCAGGTCGCACCAGAACTCCAGCCCGTGCTCGGCCAGGATCGCCGGGGTATTGGTGGTGCCGCGCAACGACGAGGACAGCCAGCCCTTGGCCTGGCGTCCTGCGACCTCCTCATAGACCCTTAGAGTCTGTGCAATGACGCGGCGCTCCTCGTCGGGCCGGTGCTGGAGGTGGCAGAGCAGCTCACCCTGCTCGTAATTGTGCGGGATGAGCTCAAAGCCGCGCTCCAGCGCCGCGTCGATCACCGGGCGCCGCTCGAGCGCCATCTTGGCGTTCATGGTGCAGCTGGCGCGCACGCCCGCCTCGCTGAAGGCGTCGAACAGCCGCCAAACGCCAACGCGCTGGCCGTATTCGCGCCACGACCAGTTGGGGAAATCCGGGATGTTGCCGGGCAGCATGTCGGGCAGAATCGGGGGCCCGCCCGCGTAATAGGGGGCGCTGGTCGGCTTCGTCAGGTCCCAGTATTCGAGGTTCACGGTGACGATCAATGCAAGCTGTTTGCCATCCGGCCAGCGCAGGCGGCCACGCGTCGGAAACGGTGCAAACGGATAGCGCAAACGTGCCGACCCCTCTGGTGTCTGGCCCCCTGCGACCCGTCGCCCCGCCGTGTGACGGCTTGTGGACGAGGGCCAAGCGGGTCATGGTTGTCCAGACAACTCAATCTTGGCGGGCGGTGGACGCCTGTCAAGGAACCGATCCGTAAATCGACGTATGTGGCGGAGTTTGCGCATGGCTGAAGGCGTCGTGATCGTCGGGGCGGGACCAGTCGGCCTGGTGGCAGCCTGCCTTCTGGTCGAGGCGGGAATTCCGGTGACGCTGGTCGAGGCGGCCGACGACCTGCCGCGCGACCTGCGCGCATCGACCTTTCATCCGCCGACGCTCGACATGCTGGAGCGCTTCGGCGTCGTCGACAGCCTGGTGGCGCAGGGTCTGATCTGTCCCGCCTGGCAGTTCCGCGACCGCCGCGACGGCGTGGTGGCGACCTTCGACCTCGGCCTGCTGGCGGGCGAGACCCGCCACCCCTACCGCCTGCAGTGCGAACAGTGGCGCCTCGGCGAGATGCTGCTGGCAAGGCTGCAGGTCGACGATCTCGCCACCATCCGCTTCTCCACCAAGGCCGTCGACATCCGTCAGGACGACCGGGGGGTCGAGGTCGACATCGCAAAGGCCGACGGCACGACGCAGACATTGCGCGCCGCCTACGCCATCGGTGCCGACGGCATCGGCAGCCTCGTCCGCAAGGCGATCGGCGCCGGTTTCGACGGCCAGACCATCCCCGAGATCTTTCTGACGCTGTCGACGACCTACGACTTCACCGAGGCGATGCCCGACATCGCCAACATCGCCTATCTGTCCGACCCGACCGAGTGGTTCGTCCTGATCCGCACCGCGAGCCTGTGGCGGGCACTGTTTCCGGTCGATCCGTCGCTGTCGGACGCGGAGGTAACCTCGCCCGAGCGCTCCGAGGGTCTCCTGCAAGGCGCCGCCGCCCGCCCCGTCGCCTACGAGGTCCGCCACCGCACCGCCTACCGCGTCCACGAGCGCGTCGCGTCGCAGTATGTCGGCGGGCGGCTGCTGATTGCGGGCGACGCCGCCCACGTCAACAATCCGCTCGGCGGCATGGGCCTCAATGGCGGCGTGCACGACGCCTATAACCTCGCAGAGACGCTCACCGCGGTGATCAAGGACGGCGCCCCGGCAGCGCTTCTGGGCCGTTACGAGCGCCAGCGCCGCAAGGTGGCGCTCGACGTGGTTCAGCAGACCACGCTGCGCAACCGGGCGATCCTGAACACGCGCGAGCCGGCGGCGCGCCAGGCCTATTACGACGACCTGCGCGCCACCGTCGCCGATCCGATGCGCCACAAGGCCTATGTGATGCGCACCTCGATGATCCAGTCGCTGCGCGACGTCGC
>JBMOJG010000843.1:0-1920 GCA_049316925.1 Alsobacter sp.
AAACCGCAGTCCGTGCTGGTGATCACCGGTTCGCCCCCCTCCGGAGCGGCCCACCCCACCCCCTACCCTCGAATGGCAGGGTCGGGGAGGTGGTCAGCCGATGAGGGCGCGGCTCACGCGCTTGATGATGGCATGCGGCACCTGCGCGCCGGTCGCGATCAGGAACAGTCCGGGCACCGGTCCCTGCAGCATCTCTGCCGGGATCGACCCCGCCTGATGCTACCGTTTTGCGGATCGGTGGGGACCTTTGACGCCAGGTTGCTGGCTGATCGGGAACCCGACGACGCCCTCGGCCTTACCGCGATGGCGGCCGAAGTTCTCGCCGACGCGCGTACTGGCGTGAAAGGACGCCATGCGCTGGTTGGCATGTTGCGGCAATCCGTGTTCGGACGGCTCACTGGTCATGAATAGGTGCACGGCGCCCGACGGCTGCGGCACGATCAACTGCGTCCGCTACCACCCCCGGCACCAGCCTGAGCGGCCCGGTTGTCATGCTTACCAGCGACAACCATGGGAGCGGCGTGACCTGACGAGGACAATGTCGGAGCATCCGGCACGCGCCGCGCCAATTCTTGCTGGCCTCCGGGACATCCGGCCGCTCGCGGCACGATTCGCGCTTGCCACTGGCCATCCCCGGGTCCAGCCTTGGCCTTGAAAACCGGCCATCCGGCGGAAATCGGATCCAACGAGAGCGTTGCCCGGAGACGGGGCTGTGCCGGCGACAGGCGGCCCCGTGCGAGACTGAGGGAGGACACCATGGACAACGACCGCATCGCCGCACGCCCCGACAGCACCGCGGAGCTCGCGCCGTGGGGGCGGCGGATCCACGGCCCGACCCTGCCGGGGCAGGGCGTGCGCTGCCGGCGAGAGACGCCGCTGACCGCCGACGAGGTGAACGAGGTTGCCGCTCTGATTGCGCGCGGCCGCCTGGAGCGCCGGAGCGTGGTGCTTCCGGAGCGCCTCCACAGCCGCCACTGGGGCAGCGTGGTCGCAGTCATGGACAGGCTGAACGAGCGGCTGGGGTGGCCGTCGGGCGGCTGGAAGATCGGCGCGGCCAGCGTCGAAATCCAGCGCGCGGAAGGGCTGCCCGGGCCTGCGCCGGGTCAGTTGCGGCGGGACGCGATCTTCGCCAGCCCGGCGACGCTGCCGGCCGACCTCTTCATCAATTATCGCTGCTCCGAATGCGAGTTCGCCTTCCGCATGGCCGCCGACCTCGCCCCGCGCGACGTGGCCTTTTCCGAGGACGAGGTGGCTGATGCGGTCGAGGCGCTGCTGCCGGCGCTGGAAATCGGCGACACGGTCTTCGACGACTGGTACGCGGCCAGCGGCTACCAGGGCTCGGCCATGGATAATGGTGGCGCGGCGGTGCTCGTGCATGGCGAACCGGTGAGGGACTGGCGCCGCCTCGACCTGCCCAATGCCTGCATCCGCCTCCACCTGAACGGCCGCTATGTGAAATCCGGCTATGGACGCGCCGCGATGGGCCATCCGCTGACCTCCCTGACATGGATGGCGAACTGGCTGCGCGAGCGGGGCCAGACGCTGCATGCGGGCGAAATCGTCAGCACGGGAACCTGCACCGGCCACTTTTTCGCCGCGACCGGCGACAGGGTCACCGTGGACTACGGCGAGATTGGGCGCGTCGAGGTGGTCTACGCCTGAGCGCCGGCAGGATGGCCGTCTAAAGCTCATGGCGCCACGATGCTGGCGGGTGAGGGGCCAACAGGCCGCCGCACGTTTCCAGCCCGGGGGCAGTCTCACAGCCGGTTCGGCTGCCCCCCGGCCGTCCGGAATTTCCGACCTCTTCCCTGCCGCATTTCCGGCAACATGTCCAACCTGTCCAACCTTCTTCAAAAGACAATCAAAGGTTGGACACATACAACCCATTGATATCGTTAGCTCTGTCCGACCTGTCCAACC
>JBMOJG010000844.1:0-1917 GCA_049316925.1 Alsobacter sp.
CGGTCGACGCGTAGTGGTTGATGATGCAGGCATTGACCTTCCCGGACAGCTCCGCCGCCTCCGTCGGGTGCAGGGCCGAGCCCGACGAGATGACGAAACGCAGCGCCTGGAACGGCGCCCGCACATGCGGCGGCGCGGCCGCGATGCGCCGCAACAGCGTCGGCACCAGGAAGGTGGTGCTGACCGAGTGGCGCGCGACGACCTCGGCGAGCTCCTCGACCTCGTAGGGCGGCGAATTGATCACCACCGTCGCGCCGGCCATCAGGTAGGCCATGGTGAAGTACCGACCGCCGCCGAAATACAGCGGTGTGGCGCACAGGTTTGTGTCGGTCTGCAGGTACCCCAGCGCCAGCCACTCCGTGTACATGCGCAGCATGTAGTGCCGGTGGCTGATCATCGGCCCCTTGGGAATGCCCGTCGTGCCGGAGGACAGTGACAGCACCAGCGGCTCGTCGGCGCTGAAGTCCTCCGGCAGGCGCAGCCCGCCCGTGTCGGTCTCCGTCCAGGCGGGGTCGAACGCCAGGGCCGGGCTGTCGCCAACGAGGCTCACGCCGGATTGGCTCAGGATCACCGTCCTGGCGCCGAAGAAGCGGGCGACATTGGCCTTCTCCGCCTCGGTCCAGCGCGAATCCATCGGCAGCACCACGATGCCGAGCCGGAAGGCCGCCATCATCGTCACCACGTAGTCGATTCCGTCGCGCATCGCGATGCCGACGATCTCGCCCCGCCCGAGCCCCAGCCCATGCAGCGCCGCGGCGACCGCGAGATGCGCGCGGTCCAGCTCCGCATAGGACATGCGGCGGTCGCGCTCGATCAGAGCCACCTTTTCCGGCCGGCGGCCGGCATTCATCGACAGGAAGTCGGCAACATTGGCGGTGATCACAGGTCCATCTCCCGTGCGATGAGGTCGCGCAGCATCTCGTTGGCCCCTTCGCCGAAGGTCAGCAGGCGCCCGTCGCGCCAGTAGCGGTTCATGTCGCTCTCGGCGACATAGCCGGCGCTGGCCAGCATCTGCATGCCGTGATGACTGACATACTGCAGGCACTCCGAGGCGACGATCTTGGCCTGCGCCGACTCGATACGGCAGCGCTCGCCCCGCCCGATCTTCCACGCCAGCCGGTAGAGCATGAGCCGCGCCTGGTCGATGCGCATCTGCATGTCGACGATGCGGTGCCGCAGCACCTGGAAACGCGACAACGGCCCGCCGAACTGCTGGCGCTCCTTGATGTGCCGTGCAGCCATGTCGAGCGCGGCCTGGGCCTGTCCGATCGCATTCGCGGCCTGGCCGGCGCGGCTGTAGGCTAGCGTCGACATGAGGCAGCGGAAGCCGCCATCCTGCGGGCCCATCAGGTTGGCGTCGGCGGTGAGCACGTCGTCGAAGGCGATGTCCCACGATGTCAGCGCATGGTTGCCCACCTTCGGCAGCTTCGTCATGGCGATGCCCGGCGCCGTGCGGGGCACGAGCAGGATCGAGATGCCATCCGAGCCCGTGCTGCCCTTGCGGGTTCGGCAGGGAACGACCAGCCAGTCGGCCGTGTCGGCGCAGCTGATCCACGTCTTGCGGCCCTTGATGCGCCAGCCGCCGTCGACCTTGTTGGCCGAGGTTCGCATCGCAGCCGCATCGGTGCCGGCCTCTGGCTCCGTTAACGCCAGGCAGAAGCCCAACTCGCCGGCGACCAGCGCCGGCAGCAGGCGCTCCTTCTGCTCGTCCGTGCCATAGGTGAGGATCGACATGCCGCCGAAGTCGACGGTGATGCTGTAGACCGCCGCCGCGATCGAGGCGTGAAAGCCCAGCCGCTCCTGGATCACCGTCACGGTCGTCCAGTCGCTCTCCGACCCGCCATAGCGCCCGGGAAACGGCGCCCCGAGCAGGCCAAGCGCGCCGAAGCCCTTCAGCAGGTGGGTCGGTGTCTCGGC
>JBMOJG010000845.1:0-1917 GCA_049316925.1 Alsobacter sp.
GCAAGCAGGGTTTGCCCGACATCGAGCTCGACCGCGAGGGGTCGTTCTGCGACAGCTCGATCTGCAACAAGCTCGGCATCACGATCATCCAGGATGCGGCGACCGACCCCAATTTCCGCGACAATCCGATCGTCAAGGGAGCACCGCATATCCGCTTCTATGCGGGTGTGCCGGTCACCTTCGGCAACAAGCTGCGGATCGGCAATGTCTGCGTCCTCGACACGACGCCGCGCTCGCTCGATTACGGCCACCAGCTGTTCCTGAAGAACGCCGCCGAGATCACCCAGGCGGAAATCGAGCGCATCGCCCGCGAGACGTTCCAGAAAGTCGTGCCGGTGTTCTGACCACGCCGTTCCGGCCGCTTTTTTGCCGACCAGCATATCGGCCGGTGGTCCGCTATCTGCCGATTACCTGCCGCAGGGCGGCGTTGATGCGCTCCTGCCAGCCCGCTCCGTCCGCCTGGAAATGCTCCAGAACGTCCCGGTCAAGCCGCAAGGTCACCTGTTCCTTCGCGTTCGGGATCACAGGCGCGGCACGGGGCGCAGGGTCGGGCGCCTTCTCTGTGACGGACTTGAACGCGGCCTCGGCCGCCTGCCAGGGATCCTTGCCGCTTCTGCCGGACCTCGCCATCGCCACTCCTTCGGGGAATCGCCGGGCATGGCCGGCACCGCAAAAACGCTACAGGGGTGGTGGCCGCATGTCAGCCACCGGTGTGTGCCTGGAGGCTTCGCCGGCACCGAGGCCCTGAGACAGACCGCCTAGCTGGCAGGAAAAATTGCAACAATTTGAATGAACGCAAAGGCCCAGATTTAACAGCCTGTCGGATACGGTAATGCAGCTGTTCATTGGCGGAGCATATCGTCATGACGTCGATCATCGGAGGTGTCGTCGCGGCCCTGTTCGTCTGGGTCCTCCAAATTCTGGCCAATCGCGGGCGTCCCGCCAGGGCCAAGGGCTATCGCGAGCTGCGCTGGCCCGTCGGGATCCGGATCCTGTCGCTGGTCATGCTGCCGTTCGCGGGCTTCGTCGTGTTTGCCGCCTCGCAGGCCCGGCCCGACCAGGCAACCATCGCTGCGGTGGTCGCGGTCTGCTTCGTGCTGGGGTCGGCCTACCTGGCGGCGTGCGTGTTCCTGACTCGCGTCTGGTGGACGTTCGAGGGCATCGGGATGGAGGTGCCTTTTGTCCGCCGGCGCTTCGTGCGCTGGGACAATGTCGAGGAGGGCGGCTATTCGGCAGGGCTGCAGGCGTACTATATCCGCGGCCACGGCACGCAAATCTGGTACTCGCCGATGCAGTCCGGCATCGACCAGCTGCACCGCTTCATCGGGCGCAAGCTGAAGCCGATCGCACCGCCCGATGGGCCCGGCGCCACGGCCTCCCAGGCGCGCTGAGGGCTATCCTCGCAGCCCGTTCGCCCGCCACACCGGGCGTGCAGCCGGCCGTGCCTGCGCTCAGTGGATCAGCATGCCGCCATTGACGTCGACGACCGTGCCGGTGGTGTAGGCCGACAGGTCGCTGCACAGGAACAGGAAGGCGCCGGCCACATCCTGCGGGCGGCCGAGACGGGCCAGCGGCACGCCCTCGGCGATGGAGGCCTTGGTGTCGGCCGACAGATTGTCGCCGATGATGTCGGTGTCGATCAGCCCCGGCGCAACGCAGTTGACGCGGATCCCCTGCGGGCCCAACTCGCGCGCCATCGCCTTGGCGAGGCCGAGCACGCCGGCCTTGGCGGCAGCATAGTGGGGGCCACCGATGATGCCGCCGCCCCGCTGCGCTGCGACCGACGACATGCAGGCGATGGCGCCGCCGCCGGCGGCGACCATGTGCGGAATCAGCGCCTGGCTGAGGTTGAGCACGCCGGTGAGGTTGACGTCGATGATGCGCTGCCAGCTCACCGCATCGATCTCCATGACCGAC
>JBMOJG010000846.1:0-1917 GCA_049316925.1 Alsobacter sp.
GCACAGTTACAGGATGACCCGCCGCGCGGCATTGTCGGGCGTGGCGGCCGGCGGCGCTGCCGCCGTCATTGGCGCCCCGGCACTTCTGGCGCAGGCGCGCGAGCCGCTTACCGTGATGACGCCATTCGGCTTCATCCCTGATTTCATCGAGATGATGAACGCCGTATCCGGTGGCCATTACACCCGGCACGGATTTGACGCCAAGCTGCTCGGCGCCACCGGAACAGCGCAGGCCATGCAGCAACTGGTCGCCGGACAGGTGCAGTTCATCCGGGCGGCGTCCATAGACATGATCCGCGCCGCGGGCCAGGGCGTCCCGCTGGTCGCGATCGCCACCAGCCATCAGGGCTCGACCTTCCACATGATCAGCCCGAAGGAGAAGCCCGTCACGCGGGCCGAGGACCTGAAGGGCAAGACGGTCGGGATTGTTTCGGTCGGCGGGACGACCGACATCTTCCTCAATCTCGTTCTGGCCAAGGTCGGGCTCAAGCCCGACGATGTGAAGCGCGAGGTCACAGGCAATTCGCCTGGCGTGCTGCAGATGGTGCGCCAGGGCCGCGTCGATTGCTTCATGGCCTCGATCATCGTGCCTGTCGTCCTCCAGCGCAACAATGAGCAGATCGAGGTCTGGTCGACTGATCGCTACGCGCCGATGCCGAGCCAGTGCTACCTCACGACCCGGGAGATGATCGAAAAACGTCCGGAGACTGTTGTCCGCTTCCTGCGGGCGATGCGTGATTCCATGAACGAGATGCTGAACCAGCCCAACCCGCCGATCTTCGAGCGGGCCGCCCGCGATTTCGACATTCCCGGCATCCGCGATCTGGCCACAGTGGTCGCGGTGTCGGATGCATCCAAGGAGCAGCTCTGGCTGGCCCGCGGCCGCGAGAACCTGTTGCGTAACTTGCCCGATCTCTGGGCGGCGGGCCTGACGTCGCTTCGCGAGACCGGGCTCGCCAACCCACCCAATCCCGATCAGATCTGGACCAACCGCTTCATCGACGAGGCCTTGAAGGCGTGAGCGTGGCTCAGCCCATCGGGGTCCATTTGGCGACACGACCCACGCTCGCGCGGCTGGGCGTCATGCAGGAAACAGAGCGGTTCGGCACAGAGAGGCTCTCCTGATACGGGGGTGGGCCGTCGGTCTGTAGATCAGCGTGGAGTAAGGACTCCGTTTTTGGGTGGTCGGCGTCGAAAACTGGGTCTGATGCACTCTCGCTGCACCTTGCGATTTTTCTGCGCCGATCGGACGGGCTTGGAGGAGGTCGATCGTTGCGCGGCCATGCATCTGGCGCTTGACGAGCTTGAGCTTGGTGACCTGGCCTTCCGTCTGACTGTTTGACCAGGATTTGTGTGTAGATCGGCGCGGAATAAGGGGTCTGGTGCTGTCACGGGAACGCTGACGGCCGGTGAAGGTGACGGTATTGTTTGGGATGACACCTATCTCCTACGCCCGTCACCAGTTCCCGCCTGAGGTGATCCGCCACGCCGTTTGGCTCTATCTGCGGTTCACGCTGAGCTACCGTAACGTCGAGGAGCTCCTGGTCGAACGCGGCGTGGACGTTTCGTACGAGACGATCCGGCGATGGGTCCTGAAGTTCGGAGTGCAGTTTGCTCGCAACCTGCGCGCCAGGCGAGAGCGGCCGAGCGACCGTTGGCATCTTGACGAGATGGTTGTGTCGATCGGCGGCCAGCGCCAGTGGCTGCCGAAACACGTGCCCATGATCATGGAACGGCTGCCCACGATGCCCTGGAACACGCGCCCACGATCGCGTGGAAAAGATGCCCATGATCGCTGGAACGCGCAGTTTGACGCCCACGACCGGGCTTTCGCCTTCTTCAAGGGGGCGTGCACGCGCGGCATCTACGACAACATGAAGACGGCGGTGGAGACGATCCTCGTCGGCAAGGAACGGG
>JBMOJG010000847.1:0-1915 GCA_049316925.1 Alsobacter sp.
GGAGACCACCCGCGTCCTCACCGAGGCGGCGGTCAACGGCAAGACCGACGATCTCGCCGGCCTGAAGGAGAACGTCATCGTCGGCCGGCTGATCCCGGCCGGCACCGGCGCGCTGATGACCCGCCTGCGCGAGGTTGCTGTGCGCCGCGACGAGATGATCCTCGCCCAGAAGGCCAGCGACGCGCAGGAGCCGAGCAGCGCGCCCGCGATCGAGGGGCCGCAGGCGGCGGAGTAGGCCTGGGACCCGTCCTTGCCGGACGGGCAATGCGAATCGACCCAAGGCCCCGCTTCGGCGGGGCCTTTTGCGTTTCCGGGCAGGAGTGCCAGGCGCTCCACAGGCCCCTGCAGGGTTGGCCCGCGGCGGAGTGGAGTTGGTATCGATGCGCTTCGTTCGTTCCGTCCCGCTTCGGGGCGGCCGGATCGTCCGGGACAGCGCCCTGCAGGCTCATCCCGGACTGCTGTGCAGGGGAAGGGCCGCGGCTGGAGCGGGGCAGGGGAGATCCGGGCAGAACCTTGCAGTTTTGGGTTGACGGATCCCGCCTCCGACGGTAGAACCCGCAAACTTTCCGGCAGACAGTCGGTCGCAACGATCCCAGTGCGTCACGCGCGGGACCATATGACCGAGACGCTGCTCGCCATCACCGACTGTAAAGTCGTCCTGTTGGGTCACGACCGCGGTTCTGCCGTGGTCCTCTGACGAGATACGCGCCCCCGGCGGTGATCGCCGAAGGCGCGGATTCGCTTTGCGCGTTTGCTACGCGCGGAGGGGATTGTGATTCGAGATCAACCGAGCGCATGCGCTCAAGCAGCCTGAGACTGGAACGAGCAACGATGCCGACCATCAGCCAGCTCATCCGCAAGCCGCGGAGCCCCGTGAAGGTCCGGAACACGGTTCCGGCACTGGAGGCCTGCCCGCAGAAGCGCGGCGTGTGCACGCGCGTCTACACGACGACCCCGAAGAAGCCGAACTCGGCGCTCCGCAAGGTCGCCAAGGTCCGTCTCACCAACGGCTTCGAGGTGATCGGATACATTCCTGGCGAAGGCCACAACCTGCAGGAACACTCGGTGGTCGCGATCCGCGGCGGCCGCGTCAAGGACCTGCCGGGCGTGCGCTACCACATCATCCGCGGCGTCCTCGATACGCAGGGCGTCAAGAACCGCAAGCAGCGCCGGTCTAAGTACGGCGCAAAGCGGCCGAAGTAATCGGGAGAGCCGGACATGTCCCGTCGCCATCGCGCAGAAAAGCGAGAGATCATCCCGGACCCCAAGTTCGGCGATCTCATCATCACCAAGTTCATGAACTCGATCATGTATGACGGCAAGAAGTCCGTCGCCGAGCAGATCGTGTACGGAGCGCTGGAAATCGTCGAGACCAAGCTGAAGTCCGACCCTCTCCAGGTGTTCAAGCAGGCGCTCGACAATGTCGCGCCGGCCATCGAGGTGCGCTCGCGGCGCGTCGGCGGCGCCACCTACCAGGTGCCGGTCGAGGTCCGCATGGAACGCCGGCAGGCGCTCGCCATCCGCTGGCTGATCCAGGCGGCGCGCAGCCGCAACGACAAGACGATGGTCGACAGGCTCTCCGCCGAGCTGATCGACGCATCGAACAACAGGGGAAATGCCGTCAAGAAGCGCGAAGACACCCACCGGATGGCGGAAGCCAACCGCGCCTTTTCGCACTACCGCTGGTAACAGCGACCCTTCGGCTAGCCACCAGGACACGCCCCCATGCCGCGCATTCATGCCATCGAGGACTACCGTAACTTCGGCATCATGGCCCACATTGATGCCGGCAAGACGACCACGACCGAGCGGATCCTGTACTACTCCGGCAAGTCCCACAAAATCGGCGAGGTGCATGAGGGCGCCGCGACGATGGACTGGATGGAGCAGGAGCAGGAGCGCGGCATCACGATCA
>JBMOJG010000848.1:0-1909 GCA_049316925.1 Alsobacter sp.
AACAGGGTCAGCCACCAGACGATGAAGTAGAGCGCAATGGCACTGGTGACGGTCATCCGTGTCTCCAGATCCGGGCACGCATCAGGCCTGCTCAAGTTCGACGAGCGTGCCGTTGAAGTCCTTGGGGTGCAGGAACAGAACGGGCTTGCCATGCGCGCCGTTGCGCGGATTGCCGTCGCCCAGCACCCGGGCCCCCCTGTCCTTGAGATGGTCACGTGCGGCCAGAATGTCGGGAACCTCATAGCAGACGTGGTGGATGCCACCGTCGGCGTTGCGCTCGAGAAATTTGGCGACCGGTGAGCCCTCGCCAAGCGGCTCAAGCAGTTCGATCTTGGTGTTGGGCAGGGTGATGAACACGACCGTGACGCCATGTTCGGGCTGCGGCAATGGCGCCGATACCTCTGCGCCGAGCGTATCGGCGTAGAGGCGGGTCGCGGCTGCAAGGTCTTTCACCGCAATCGCCACGTGGTTCAACCGTCCGATCATCCCTGCCCTCCTGCGTTCACGTCCCGCAATCCCTCATAGCATCAGGACGCTAACGTGGCAGGTGGGCTTCTTGCCCCATGCGTCGTTCACCGCCGCCCTGACGGCCCGGTCGATGACATTCTCGACGAGTTCGGGGTCGCGGCGGCGCTGCCGTGGCAGGCCCTCCAGGACGTTGACGATGGCGTCCTCGATGACGTCCTCGAACGGCTTGCCGTCGCGCGTCGTCTGCGGCAGGCCGCTGATCTCGAAGGCCGGATCACCCAGGATCTGTCCAGTCCGGTCAAGAGCGACCGCGATCGAGACGATGCCGCCAAAGGACAGGCGACGGCGCTCCGAGACGGTGGAATCGGAGGCGCGGATCAGGAGGTTGCCATCCTTGTAGAGGCGGCCATGCGCAGCCTCCTCGACGATTCCCGGCTCACCGGGCCCCAACAGGACCATTTCGCCGTCGGTCGCCATGACGACAGAGGGCACGCCGAGGCTGCGGGCGAGCTTGCGGTGCTCGTCCAGGTGCAGTGGTTCGCCATGCACAGGAATTGCAAGCTTGGGCCGTGTCCAGGCATACATCTTCTCGAGCTCACCCCGACGGGGATGGCCGGACACGTGCACCATGTGGGTGCGGTCGGTGATCACCTCGATACCCTGGCTGATCAGGCCGTTGATGATCCGGCCTACGGCCTTCTCGTTCCCCGGAATGGTGCGTGACGACAGGATCACGCGGTCGCCAGACGACAGGGCGACGTCGGGATGCTGGTCCTCGGCGACGCGTGCCAGCGCGGCGCGCGGCTCGCCCTGGCTGCCGGTGAGCAGCGCCACAACCTTGTCGCGCGGCAAATAGCCATAGGCATCCGGCCCACGGAAGGGCGGCAGGCCGTCGAAGAAGCCGAGTTCGGTGCCGACCTGAATCACCCGGTCCATGGCACGGCCGATGGTGACCACCTGACGGCCGTTGGCCGCGGCGGCCTCGGCCACGGCGCGCAACCGCGCCACGTTCGACGCGAAGGTCGTCACTGCGACACGGCCCTTGGCCGAGGCCACAAGCTCCGACAGGTTGCGGGCGACATCGGCCTCGGATGGGCTTTCGCCACCACGCATCACGTTGGTGGAGTCGCAGATCAAGGCCAGCACGCCCTCGTCGCCGATGGCTTTCAGGCGGGCCTCGTCCGTTACCCAGCGAATGGAGGCCGGGAGGAGACGTGCGGCCGGGCTTGCCCTGGAGGCCAGCGTGACGTGCAGCTTCGGGGGCAGGTTCAACCGAGTCGTGGGCAGGCTTAACCCCGAGGACACAAACAGCATGTCGGTGTTCTCCAGCGCCTCGTCGAGGCTTTGGAACGCGTGGGCCGGAAGCATGAGGCTTCCGAAAATCTCCGCCGCCCATTCCCGGGCCCGGGCGGGGTCGGCATCGAACACCTTCACCGAAGAG
>JBMOJG010000849.1:0-1909 GCA_049316925.1 Alsobacter sp.
CTTCCAGTGTCGATGACGCCGAAATCGGCCGCTTTTCGCGCATGGCCGCCACCTGGTGGGACCCGAAGGGCCCGATGGCGACCTTGCACAAATTCAACCCGGTGCGCTTGGCCTATATCCGCGACCAGGCGGCGGCACATTTTGGCCGCGATCCGAAGACGCTCGACAGCCTGAAGGGTTTGCGCATCCTCGATATCGGCTGCGGCGCCGGCATTCTGTGCGAGCCTTTGGCGCGGCTAGGCGCTTCGGTGGTCGGCGCCGATCCGGCCGAGGAGAATATCGAAGCGGCCAAGGCCCATGCCGAGGCGACCGGCGTTGCTGTCGATTATCGCGCCACCACGGCCGAGGCTCTGGCCGAAGCGGGCGAAAAATTCGACATCGTGCTGGCGATGGAAGTGGTCGAGCATGTCGTCGATGTGCCGGCTTTCGTCGAAACCTGCGCGTCGATGGTCAAGCCGGATGGCTTGATGTTCGCGGCCACGCTCAACCGCACGCTCAAGAGTTTTGCGTTGGCCATTGTCGGCGCGGAGTATGTTCTGCGCTGGGTGCCGCGCGGCACGCATCAATGGGACAAGTTCGTCAAGCCGCAGGAACTCGAGCGCGCCTTCGAGAATGCCGGTCTCGATGTCAACGGGGAGCGCGGCGTCATCTACAATCCGCTCGCCGACCGCTGGCAGTTGTCGTCCGACATGGATGTGAACTACATGCTGGTCGGTAAGCGCAGCTGATGCTCTGGATACCCTTCACTCTCATCGCCGCCGCGGCACAGACCGCGCGCAACGCCATGCAGCGCGAACTGACCGCGACGCTCGGCACTGTTGGTGCGACGCATGTGCGCTTCCTGTTCGGCTTTCCTTTCGCCATTCTGTTTCTGATCGGCGTTTTGGCAGTCACGGGCGCAGGCCTGCCCACGCCGTCGCTGATCTACTGGCCGTGGATCACGCTCGGCTTCGTCGCGCAGATCGTCTGGACCCCGGGCCTCGTCGCTGCGCGCGGCACGGCGACCAGCGTGGCGGCGGCTTTCCGCGGCATGGTCGGCGTGGCGGTCGACGACCTGCGCGTCGGCCTCGCGTTTCGCGGCCTCGATCGCGTCGGCGACAAGCCGCTGACGGCCGTCGAGCTGATGGTCAGCTACGGGTTCTGAGCGCCTCGACGGGCGCTGTGCGGGTCGGCCATACTCGCCTCGTGTTGCGCGTTCTTCTGGTTCTCGCGTGCGTCGTGATCGGTGCGCCCGGCGTCACGCGCGCGCAGTCCCGGCAGGAACGCCTGGTCGAGCTGGCGCGCATCATCGACGAGGTGCAGGCGGCTCGGCCGCTACCCCCGTGAGCGAGTCGGAAGGTCCGGTCACTGCGGCGGTGCTCGCAGGCGACCCGGAGCGTTTTCTGCAGGCCCTCGCGACCCGCGCGCCGGAGCTCGCGCGCATCGCGGCGGAGCTCCTGCCCGCGCTCCTTCATCTGCCCGGCGCGCACATCGAAGCGCCTCGCAGCGTCGACTTCGCGCCCGCCCTCGCCTCGCTCTGAGCGCGCCGTTTTTTTGACCGCGCACGCCGCGCCCGCGTAGCTGTCGCCTCATCGAAGCGCTTCGCGAAGTGCTTCTGGAGGATCCCCATGGAGACGCCGACCTCGCGCTGCAGCGTGTGCAACAAGCCGTTCGCGCCGAAGTTCCGCTATCAGGTGCGCGAGGAGCACGGGCAGTTCGTGTACTTCTGCTCACAGACTTGCCACGCCCTCTCGATCTCCGACGCGACGTGCTCCACGTGCGGGACCTCGTTTCAGCCCGAGTATGCGTTTCAGGTGCGCACCACCGACGACGGCACGGCGGCGTTCTGCTCGCTCGCCTGCCTCGACGCGGAGGCGCCCGTGGTCGCCGCCTCCGCGCCGCGCGGACACGCCGGCCCCAAGCGCATCGC
>JBMOJG010000850.1:0-1902 GCA_049316925.1 Alsobacter sp.
CGCGTGCGATCGAGGTCGTGCGGATGCCCGAGCAGTCGCTGCCGGGCGCCGCCGCGCCGCGGGGCCGGTTCAACCCCAGCGTCATCGAGGGGACGCTCGGCAAGGTGCGGCCGCGGCTGGTGGGCGGCACCGATGACGGGCCGCACACTGTGTCGGTGCCGATGATGGGTCGCATCGCGGCCGGCACGCCGATCTCGGCGATCCAGTCCCGCAGCCACACGCTCAGCCTGCCGCCCGACATGCTGCAGACGGGCGAGCATTTTGCCCTCGAGGTGCGCGGCGACTCGATGGTCGAGGCCGGGATCCTCGATGGCGACACGGTGGTGATCCGCCGGCAGGACAGCGCCGATACGGGTGACATCGTCGTCGCGCTGATCGACGACGAGGAAGCCACGCTGAAGCGGCTGCGCCGTCGTGGTTCGTCGATCGCGCTCGAGGCCGCCAACCCGGCCTATGAGACGCGCGTGCTCGGACCCGACCGGGTGCAAATCCAGGGCAAGCTTGTGAGCCTCATGCGCCGCTACTGAGGGGCTGCGCGGGCCGGGGCTTCCGACCGGGCTGTCGCTGACGGCACACCTCCTGCCGCTTCGGGCGGCGACGTTATGGCCCTGGCCCATGGCCGATCGCGCAGTGGCCGCCGGTCCGGCATGCGGTCGAAGCCACCGGCGCGGGCCGTGAGAGCGGTGGCGCCGCTGCGGGCCAGGAAGGCCGCGTCGATCGTCTCGGCGGCACACCAGGAGGGTGCCCGCAGAGGTGTCACCACCAAGGCTGCGCGGCCGCAATCCTCCTCGAACGCCTGGGCGTCCGTGACATGGGCGATGGCCCGACCGTCGGGCAGCCTCACCACACAGCCGAATGGATCGCAGGCGGCACCGCCGTCTTGCCGGGCGGACGCAGCGGAGCGGGTGTCGCCGTCAGCACGCAACCATTGATCAAGGGCGAAGTCACCGGACTGGCGCCCCAGGGTGACCAGCCGTCCCCCTGCGCCACGGACGACGAGGGAGCGCCCGTCAGCTGCCACGACCAGATCCGGCGGCACGGCCGCTGCGGCGAGCGCCACCCCGGCCCCCATGAGCGCGATCCCGCCCAGCCGCAACGGAGTGCGCCACAGCGTCAGCCACAACAGGCCAACCGTCAGCAGCCCCAGCGCCGCAACGCCAAAAGCCGGCACGGCCCGTGTCGCGCCGGGCCAGGCAGCGACGACAGCTGCCACGTCCAGCATGGCGGCGACGCCCCAGCCCATGACGGACCAGACCGGCGCATCGAGGCCGAACGGCAACGCCACGGCGCCAAGGAGGGCGGCCGGCATCACCACCAGCGACACGAGCGGCAAGGTCAGGGCATTGCCGACCAGGCCATAGGGGGTGAAGCGCTGGAAATGGAACAGACCGAACGGTGCCGTCGCAGCCTCTGCGACCAGGGTTGACAGCAAGGTGCCGAAGACGTGCCCGGCGGCACCGCGGCCAATCCGGGCGAGCAGACCGGTCGGGGCAGGTGCCGGCCGCCCGCCGGCGGGCGGGACGCCGGGCAGGTCGATCTCGGCAGCGGGCCGTCCACCTGCCTCGAAGGCCGCGACCAGGCCGGCCACCGCAGCGAACGACATCTGAAAGCCCGGAGCCAGAAGGGTCTCGGGCTCCAAAGACAGCACCACGAGGGCGGCGACCGCAAGATTGCGCATCGACAGGGCCGGCCGATCGACGAGGATCGCGCCGAGCAGCACCAGCGTCATGACCAGAGACCGCACCGTAGCGACATCGCCACCGGCGAAGACCGTATAGAAACTGCCCGCCACCATGGCGGCGAGCGCCGCCCATTTCTTGATGGGATGGCGCAGCGCGAGCCCCGGCACCATCGCCAGACCGGCGCGAATTCGTCCGTGGCGCCAGCCAAGCACAACGGCCA
>JBMOJG010000851.1:0-1901 GCA_049316925.1 Alsobacter sp.
AGCGGATTCCCGCCAAAGGTGCTGCCGTGCTGTCCCGGCCTCGATACGTCCCGAACCTCGCTCGTCGACAGCACTGCAGAGACCGGGGAGCCACCACCGCCGAGCGCCTTGCCCACGAGCGTCACGTCGGCAACTGGTTGACGGCCGAATAGGCTGACACGCAGTCGAGATCGCGTCGGCCGTCCGTGTCCGTGACCCATGCACCCGCACCGTGGGACAGCACCACGTCGAGCGGCTTGTAGTTCTGGGCGCCAAGCCGCCCCTCGATAGCGATCAGCGTCTGGGCGTCAGGCAAGCCGGTCGCAGCGGCACTCATGGGTCTCTAAAGGTCAGGTCAGCATCCGCGTCGGGCTGGTCGTCAGCCAAGGACCGAGCGTCCGAAAAGGCTGGCGATGAGGTCCGCGAGCAGCTTTGCGCTGCGACCGCGGTCGTCGAGGAAGGGGTTGAGCTCTACAACGTCGATCGAGCGCACGAGGCCGCTGTCGTGCAGCATCTCCATGACCAGATGGGCCTCGCGTGCGGTGGCGCCGCCCGGTACCGGCGTACCGGCACCCGGCGCGATGTCAGGATCCAGAAAATCGACGTCGAGGCTGACATGCAGGTGAACATCCCGGTCAGCCAGCCGCTCGAGGATCCGCCCGATCAGGAAGGACACACCGAACTCGTCGATCATGCGCATGTCGACCGCCTCGAACCCGGCAGCGTCAATGCGACGGCGTTCCTCGGGGTCGACGGAGCGCAATCCGAACAGATGCATGTTTGCGGCTTCGACGGAGACATGGCGACGGTCCCCCAGCAGGCCGGCAAGACTGGGGGCGCCGGCCAGATACGCCACCGACATGCCGTGCATGTTCCCCGACGGGCTGCTATCGGGCGTGTTGAAATCGGCATGGGCATCCAGCCAGAGAACAACGAGCTCGCGGTCCTGCTCGGCACACCGGCGGGCGATGGCGCCGATCGTCGCCATCGATATGGTGTGGTCACCGCCCAGATAGAGTTGGCGGTCATCGTGCCCAAGGAGTGCATAGGCGCGGTCATGGGCGGCTGCGAGCCACCCGGCGATGGCGGGCAGGTTGCGGCAGCGCGCCGCCTGCTCGGGCGCCAGCGTTCCCTCGATGGGGGCAGGCTCGGCAATGTCGCCATGGTCTGTGACCGTGTGCCCCAGCGCCCGCAGCGTCCCGGCAAGATCGGCGGTCCGCAATGCTGCGGGTCCCATCACCGTTCCGGTCGTTCCGGCGCCGAGTTGCAGCGGGATGCCAAGAATGGCAATGCCGCGCGAATCGCTGGTCGTGAGCGGGTCCATACGTCGTCCTCCTGCCACGCGCAGCGGCACGGATATCATGCCGTCCGGGCACGCCAATAGAAAAACAGCAATGTGCTACTTTCCGTTATCGGAATGACGGGAGCTCAGGCAAACTTGCCGAAATGACAGAGATCGGCCTGGACGACACGGACAGACGGCTGATCCAGTTGCTCCGTGCCGATGCGCGCTTGCCGGCGGCCAGCCTTGCCAAACACCTCGGCGTGTCGCGCGGTACGGTATACAAGATCGCATCGAGCGGCTCAGGTCTGCCGGAATTCTGCTCGGATTTACAGTGCGCCTGCGCGGCGATGTCGGCTCCGCGGCAGTCCGCGCCATCACCACAGTGGAGGCCCGGTCGGCGGACACGAATGCGGTGATCGCAGCGCACAAGCGAATACCGGATGTCGGCCAGATACGCTCCACGAACGGGCGGTGGGACCTCGTCATCGAGATCAACGCCGCCAGTCTTGAGGGGCTCGACAAGGGGCTCGCCGAAATCCGGGGCCAGCGCGCCATCACCCATTCCGAGACCAGTATCCTGCTATCCGAGCTCAAGTAGCAGGTTCAGCTCCGTCCCGGCAGCGTAAACCGTGGCGAC
>JBMOJG010000852.1:0-1899 GCA_049316925.1 Alsobacter sp.
GGCCGAGCGCCTCGGTCAGGCAGTTCATCGAGTTGGCGGTGAACATGCCCGAGCACGAACCGCAGGTCGGGCAGGCCGAGCGCTCGATGACCTTGACCTCTTCGTCGCTGACGCGGTCGTCGGCGGCCGCCACCATCGCGTCGATCAGGTCGACCGCACGGGTCTGGTCGCCCCACTTGACCTTGCCGGCCTCCATCGGCCCACCTGACACGAACACCACCGGGATGTTGAGCCGCATCGCGGCCATCAGCATGCCGGGGGTGATCTTGTCGCAATTGGAGATGCACACCATCGCGTCGGCGCAATGGGCGTTGACCATGTACTCGACGCTGTCGGCGATGATCTCGCGCGACGGCAGGCTGTACAGCATGCCGTCATGCCCCATGGCGATGCCGTCATCCACCGCGATGGTGTTGAACTCCTTGGCGACGCCGCCAGCCTTCTCGATCTCGCGCGCCACCAGCTGGCCGAGGTCCTTGAGGTGGACATGGCCGGGCACGAACTGCGTGAACGAGTTGCAGACAGCGATGATCGGCTTGCCGAAATCGCTGTCCTTCATGCCTGTGGCGCGCCACAGGCCGCGGGCGCCCGCCATGTTGCGGCCGTGTGTGGTGGTGCGTGAGCGATACGGGGGCATGGCGGGGCTCCTGCAGCGTGTCTTCCAAGAGCTTGCCGATAGCATCGGTCCGCGCACTTGTCCAAGTCTCGCTCACGATGCCCGCATGACGGGCACGTGACGAAGGTGGCAGAGCGCAGACACTGGGCCGGACTGGAGCGAAGGTTCGGGGCTGACCGGCGGTTCCGGGCGGGCGGATCCCGGACTCAGTGGATCTCCGGCTCGGGGATCGGGTCGGTGCCCTCGAGGAAATCGTAGTCGCAGCCCTGGTCAGCCTGCCGCACATGCTCGGCGTGGAGCTTCACGTAGCCGCGGAGCTCCGGCCGCTTGCGCGGCACATAGGCGGCGAGGCGGGCCGCCAGCTCGGCATCCGAGATTTCCAGCCGGATGCCGCGTGCCTCGACGTCGACGCTGATGAGGTCGCCATTGCGCACCACCGCGAGCGGTCCGCCCACATAGGCCTCGGGAGCAACATGCAGGATGCAGGCGCCATAGCTGGTGCCGCTCATGCGCGCATCGGAGATCCGCACCATGTCGCGAACGCCCTGTTTCAGCAGCACCTTGGGGATCGGCAGCATGCCCCACTCGGGCATGCCGGGCCCGCCCACCGGCCCGGCGTTGCGCAGCACCATCACGTGGTCGGGGGTGACGTCGAGGGTCTCGTCGTTCACGGCCTTCGACATGGCGTCGTAGTCGTCGAACACGATCGCCGGGCCGGTGTGCTTCCACAGCCGGGCCTCGGCAGCGGTCGGCTTGATGATGCAGCCGTCCGGCGCCAGATTGCCGCGCAGCACGGCAATGCCCGCGCCGGTCGCGACCGGGCGGTCGAGCGGGCGGATCACCTCGTCGTTCCACACCTTGGCGTCGCCATAGGCCTCGCCGAACGTCTTGCCCGTCACCGTCATCGCATCCGGCTTCATCAGCGGCATCAGCTGCCGGAAGAACGCCGGGAACCCGCCCGCATAGTAGAAGTCCTCCATCAGGAACTCGCCCGCGGGACGCAGGTTCGCCGTGACGCCGAGCGCGGTCGACAACGCCTCGAAATCATCCAGCGTCAGCGCGACGCCGGCGCGCCGCGCCATGGCGATCAGGTGGATGATGCCGTTGGTCGAGCCGGCCATCCCCATCAGCGCCACGATGGCGTTGTGGAAGCTGTCGCGGGTCAGGATCTTGGCCGGCGTCAGGTCCTCCCACACCATCTCGACGGCGCGGACGCCGCATTCCGTGGCCATGCGCGGGTGGGCGCTGTCGGCCGACGGGATCGATGCGGCGCCCGGCAGCAT
>JBMOJG010000853.1:0-1897 GCA_049316925.1 Alsobacter sp.
GCGGGCTTCCGCAGCTGGGACTGGTCGCGCGCCGACCTCGGCGATGGCGCCAGCGCGGTGCTGTATGACACGCGCGCGGCCGACGGCAGCGAGCGCAGCCTGGCGGTGCTGTACACGGCCGACGGCAGCAGCACGGATTTCGCCCCGCCACCACGCCACACACTTGGCCGGACACTGTGGGGACTGCCGCGCAGCACCCAGGCCGACGGCGTGGCCCGCGTTTCCAGGACGCTCGAGGACACGCCGTTCTACGCGCGCTCGGTGCTCGACACCCAATTGCTCGGCCGGCGGGTATCGGCCGTGCACGAGACGCTCTCGGCGACGCGGTTCAACACGCCTGTCGTGCGCGCCATGCTGCCGTTCCGGATGCCCCGGCGGGCTGGCTGACGCCTCGCGGCGCCTGCCGGTGGCCGACACGAGCCCCGTTGAGGGATTCAGCTACGATTGAGGGACGCGGTTGGGACGCTCACGCGCGGTCCGGCGCATCCGGATCGCGGCCCTCGCGCCGGGCCCTGGCGCGGCGGTTGAGCTCGCGCATCTGCCAGACATAGAACGCCAGGAACGCACCGGCGCTGACCAGCAGCTCAACCAGCGCCAGGCCCGAGGCCTCCACCTCAGCGACTCCAGCCGACCGGCTCCGCCGTGCGCCGGCGATGCTCGACGCGGCCGAGCATCTCGATGATCCGGCCGACGCGTTCGTCGGCGGCGCGAATCGCACCATGCGGCACCGGAGGCGACGGGCCGGCGGCGGCCTCGACGAGGAAGCGGGTCTCGGGCAAAGGCGGCTCGGCCAGCGCGGCGGTCACGGGCAACGGCGCTGTCATTGAGGTGAGCACCAGCGCAAGCTTGCGCCGGCCCGGCACCACCGCCCGGCGGGTAACGCTGTCATGGCCGCTGCGGGCAATCTCCCGCCCGATCTCGCGGTAGATGAGGCGGGCGGCGCGGATCGCAGAACGCGATCCGGAGGGCAGGCCAGGAATTCCGGCCAGCGCCCGGTCGTAGAGCACCTCAGCCTCGGCCAGCAGCCGGGCGACGAGCCCGCGCAGGCGCGCATCGGCGACCGGCGCGGCAATCAGCGCGTCGGGCGCAATGCCGACCTCGTCCAGCCAGTCCAGCGGCAGGTAGACCCGGCCGTTGCGCGCGTCCTCGCCGACGTCGCGGGCGATGTTGGTGAACTGCATGGCGACGCCGAGGTCGCAGGCGCGTGCCAGCACCTGCGGATCGCGCACGCCCAGCAGCACGGTCATCATGCCGCCGACAGTTCCGGCGACCCGGGCCGCATAGGCGCTGAGGTCGGCGAGCGTGCGGTAGCGCCGGCCCTGCGCATCCCAGGCGAGCCCTTCGAGCAGCGCCTCGGGCAGCGCACGCGGCAGGCCGGAGCGGGCGACCACGTCGGCGAACGCCCGGTCCACCGCGTGGTTGCCGGGTACGCCGTCATAGACGGCGGCAAGGCGGCTGCTCAGCCGGTCGACCGCGTCAGCCCGCGCATCGGGCTCGTCGACGGCGTCGTCCGAGAGCCGGCAGAACGCATAGAGCGCGAAGGCATCGCGCCGGGCCGCGGCCGGCAGCAGCAGGCCGGCAGCGTAGAACGATCGCGAGCCCTGGCGGATGAGGCCGCGGCAGACCTCGTGGTCGGCGGCAGTGTCAGCGGAAGACGGCAGCATCGGGCACCACGCGGTCGAGGATACGGGCAGAGGACAGCACACCGGGGACACCGGCTCCCGGATGGGTGCCGGCGCCGACGAGGAACAGGTTGCCGACATCCTCGCTGGCATTGTGCGGACGGAACCAGGCGCTCTGGGTGAGCACCGGCTCCAGCCCGAACGCCGCGCCATGCATGGATGACAGCCGGTCGCGAAAATCCGGCGGGGTGAACAGCCTTGAGGTGACGATCTCG
>JBMOJG010000854.1:0-1890 GCA_049316925.1 Alsobacter sp.
TGTTCAGGGCCGGCGATGACCGGCATTTCGCCGGATTCGACATGACTTGGGACGATGTCGAGCAATTACACGCCCGTTTGGGCCAAGTTCTGCATGATCGCAAGCGATACCGTGAGGCAATTCGGAAGGCTTCCGCGAACAAATCCCTCAAAACTGAACGCGACTGAGCGAAACCGACCCAATTAGAAGCCCGCTGGTGCGTTAAAACGAGGAGCGACGATGTCTGATACCCCCGGAAAACAGGTCCAAAGTGAGAACATCTTCGACAAGGCGCGAGTGAATTACCGGCCGGATCGCCGCCGCGCGCAGATAAACTCAATAGTGGCGCTGGTTTTCGATGCGATCGGGAAGCATGTCCCCGATGCGTCCCGCAGGCAGGCGACCTACGACCTGGTGGACGCCCTGCATAAGACCGGCGCGAGTTTCTTCACGGAACAGGACAGGCAAGAAGCTGGGCTATCGCCGCGTGACGACCACGGATGGACACGCGAGGAATTGGCCGTCATGGACGCCCGGTTATTGAAGGCGCTGTTGGAGCCGATGCCGGCCATGGTGATCGAGGCGAGACCGCGATGAACCGAGATCACACGGTCGCCTATCTCTCGTTGGTCGTCATGCTGTTGCTGGTGCCGACCGGCAGTGTGGCCGCGACCGCCATCATCCTCTGCATCGGCATCATCACCGGCATGGACGATGAACTGTGGAGCCCACGATGAAGGCTCTCCCGCGCCGCGGTTTCCTCAAGCTGCTCTCGGCGACGCCCTTTGCTGGGAGGATGGTCGCTGACCAAGCAGCCGCCAGTCTGGCGAACGTGAGTATCGCCGGTCTCGATCCAAATGCGCCGCCCTCGGGTGTGCCGTCATCGTCCAACGAGCCGACGAAGGACGCCATCGCGCAAGGACTGCGCAATCCGACAAACCGAGCGGCCCTGATGGATATGCTGTGGGAGGATGAGCGCACCGTCAGCAGGATAGACCCGGATCTGGCCGTCATGCGGTCCTTCTCGCTCAACGCCAAGATCGCCTTCCAGCGCCAGCGCAACGTCGAGCGCCGGTTCGAGGCCACCACGAAGGAATACCCGTGGCGCCGGATGGACGCCTTCCTCCGCAAGATCACCTCTCCGTTCTGACCATGCCCATCCGCCCCGAGAACCGTGACCGCTACCCGAAGGACTGGAAGACGGTCATCGTGCCGGCGGTGCGCGCTCGGTCAGGCAACCGATGCGAGGGAAGCCCCGCCTGGCCGGACTGCCGGGCCGAGAACGGCAAGCCTCACCCTGTCACGGGCTCGGTCGTGGTGCTGACCGTCGCTCACCTCAAAGGGTGCGAACTGGAAAGCCGTGACATCGAGCAGATGCGCCACTGGTGCCAACGGTGCCACAACAACTATGATGCCAAGGCGCGCGCGGCCGGGATCAAAGCACGGGCCCGTGTCGGCATGGCGATCGGCGACATGTTCGCCTGCGACGGAGATAGGTAGTTAGGATGAACATTTTGGAACGCCTCAAAACGCGGTTTGATCCGCGCATCGTCCAGCCGGACGAAATGGCCCGCGAGGCTCACGGCGAGATCGAGCGGCTGCGGGCGGCGCTGGAACAGATCGCAGAGGAACACCCGCAGCCATTTGATAAGCTGGCGCGGTCGCGCGAGGCGCACTGGTCGCATATCAGCAGAATGCGGAGCCAAAATGACGGACGAGGAATGTGAAAAGCTCTTGCAGCAGCTATCCGCGAAGATGACAGAGGATGCCATGGCGCTCTTGTGCGGGGGCGGTGCGCCCCAGCCGATGACCGCGTTGCGGCTCACCGCATCGGGCGGCTTTGAGGTTGTCGAGTTGCGGGATGATGGCAGTATAATCGAACCGCCTAAACGCTGCCCAAGGTGCGGGCCA
>JBMOJG010000855.1:0-1889 GCA_049316925.1 Alsobacter sp.
ATCCGCGTATACGCTTGCGGCCATGGCAGCAGTGAACGGGGGTCCCGTGCAGCATTTCTCGTCAGGCGGCGTGCGCCTTGCCTTCATCGACCTGCCGGCGGGGCAGGGGCCGGGCGATCCGATCGTGCTTGTGCACGGCTTTGCTTCGACCCACGCCGTGAATTGGGTCAACACCGGCTGGACGGCGCTGCTGGCGCGCTCCGGACGGCGCGTGGTGGCCCTCGACAACCGCGGTCATGGCGCCAGCGAAAAGGTCTACGATCCCGCAGCCTATGCGTCCGCCACCATGGCGGCGGACGTGGTGGCGCTGATGGACCATCTCGACCTGCCGCGGGCCGACATCATGGGCTACTCGATGGGCGCCAGAATTACCGCCTATGTGGCGCTGGCGGCGCCGATACGGGTGCGCTCGGCCCTGCTCGGGGGGCTGGGCATTCATCTCGTCGATGGCGTCGGCCTGCCGCTTGGCATCGCCGATGCCATGGAGGCGCCGTCGCTGGAGGACCTTACCGATCCGATGCAGCGCATGTTTCGAGCCTTTGCCGAACAGACGGGCAGCGACCTGCGGGCGCTGGCGGCCTGCATCCGGGGCTCGCGCCAGACAATGACCAGGGCCGAGGTCGGGTCCCTTGCGGTGCCGGTGCAGGTCTGCGTCGGCAGCCGCGACAGTATCGCGGGCGATCCGCACGCGCTCGCGGCGCTGATCCCCGGCGCTGTCGCGGTCGACATTCCCGGGCGGGATCACAATCTCGCGGTAGGCGATCGCACCCATAAGGAGGCTGTGCTGGCGTTCCTCAACCGGCGACCGTAACGGCTCGACGGCTGAGAAGACCAGAAAAAGCGACGTCGGCTCAGCGCCTTCCGACAGTCGGCTTAACGCGCGATTCATGTGCTTTATGCTTTGAATCAAGGGCTGCTGAGTCTCCCGCCGAGGTCTTGCTTCCCGATGGTGCCGGGCCGCGATGGCTGGCGAATGGGCCGGGCGTGGCCAGCTATGCTAGAGTGAGGCGTTCGGCGGTCTGTCCT
Organism: Alsobacter sp.; assembly: GCA_049316925.1. GTDB lineage: Bacteria > Pseudomonadota > Alphaproteobacteria > Rhizobiales > Beijerinckiaceae > Alsobacter. The sequence continues at coordinate 1,027 of JBMOJG010000855.1, forward strand.
GCTGGAGCTTCTGCTGCTGCCGGCACGGAATGACGGCCCGGTCCCGAACGACCGGGGCGGAATGGCGAAACGGGAGACGTCGTCATGACGATGCATCATTCTGCCGCTCGGACGCCCCGTCTGGTCGATCCGGTCTGGGCCCGGGTGCGAGAGGAGGCCGACGAGGCCGTTCGCCGCGACGTGGCCATGGCAGGGTTTGTTCTCGAATCGGTGGTCAACCAGCCGACGCTCGAGGCAGCGGTAATCCACCGGGTCGCGGCACGACTCGCCCATCCGGCGGTGTCGGCCGACCTGCTGGCGCAGAGCTTTGCCGAGATCGTTGCGCGCGATGGGGCCATTGGCGAAGCGTTTCGCGCCGACCTGATGGCGGTCGCCGACCGGGATCCGGCGTGCCAGCGGCTGATCGAGCCGCTGCTCTACTTCAAGGGCTTCCACGCCATCCAGGCCTACCGGTTTGCCCACGCGCTGTGGGGGAGTGGCCGCAAGGATTTTGCCCTTTATGTGCAGAGCCGGTCGTCCGAAGTGTTCCAGACCGACATCCATCCCAATGCGCGACTGGGCCGCGGCCTGTTCCTCGACCATGCGACCGGCCTCGTCGTCGGCTCCACGGCCGTGGTGGAGGACAATGTGTCGATGCTGCAGGACGTGACGCTTGGCGGCACCGGCAAGGAGGAGGGCGACCGCCACCCCAAGGTGCGCCAGGGCGTGCTGATCGGTGCCGGTGCGAAGATCCTCGGCAATATCGAGATCGGGCAATGCGCCCGGGTGGCCGCCGGTTCGGTGGTGCTCAAGCCGGTGCCGCGCAACACCACGGTTGCGGGTGTGCCGGCCCAGGTCGTCGGCACGGCCGGTTGTGCCGAGCC
>JBMOJG010000856.1:0-1884 GCA_049316925.1 Alsobacter sp.
GACGCCTTCTTCGGATTCCTGGCCAACGGCGCCATCGATCCGTGGCTTCCCGAGTCGCACGAACAGAACACGGTCGTGACCAAGGCTGCCGGCAAGGCGACGGGCGAGTTCGTGGTCGGCGGGTTCTCGGTCGTCTACGACGGTGTGATCGGCCCGTGGTTCCTCGACACCTTCGTCACGACGGCCGACCTGACGGAAGTCGACTACGCGGTACTACTGCCGACGGTCGAAGCGTGCCAGCAGCGTGTTGAGGCGCGGCGGGGACACGGTTTCACGGACCTCGCGGCGACGGCATCGATGCACAGACAGTTCTCCGAGGCTGAGCTCGAGCAGCGACATCTCATCCGCGAACAAGGCCTGTCTCCTGGCGAGTCCGCCGACTTGATTCGAGAGGCCCTGAGTTCAGGGACGCTTCGCCACTCCATAACGCTTGCCGTTCATAACGCGCTACGTTATGCTTCCGAGCGTGCTGCAGTCGTTCCGTGACAAGGACACCGAACGGGTGTGGCTACGACAACGATCGAAACGCCTCGATCAAACAACCCAGCGCGCCGCCCTGCGCAAGCTGCTCATCCTTGATGCCGCCGACGAGATCGGCGATCTACGGGTTCCACCCGGCAACCGGCTCGAGAAGCTCAAAGGCGACCGCGCCAACAGCTACAGCATCCGCATCAACGACCAGTGGCGAATCTGCTTCCGATGGACGACCGCCGGACCCGAGGACGTCGAGATCGTGGACTACCACTGAAAGGAGATGACATGACCGCATCCACCATGGAGCCGATCCATCCGGGTGAAGTCCTGATGCTCGAATACCTCGAGCCGCTCGGCCTCACCCAGCACCGCGTCGCCGTGGCGATTGGTGTGCCTCCACGCCGGATCAACGAGATCGTCCACGGCAAGCGGGGCATCACCGCAGACACGGCACTACGACTCGCCCGGTACCTCGGAACCAGCGAACGGTTCTGGCTGAACCTCCAGGGCCGCTACGAGCTCGAGGTCGAACGAGACCGGCTCGCCGGAACGCTCGATCAGATCAAACCGCTCGCGATCGCGTAGAGCCGCGAGCCGGCGTTTGGGGGCAGTGCAGATGAGGTGATCTGCTCGGCACCGGCTCTTGCGTAACGCGTCCCTACCGGGCATTTAGTGCGGGCTCGCCCCGAGCGATCTTGCGTACGCGCTCGACGCTCGCGCCGACGTTCTCCGAGTGTTCATTTGCTGCAACCGCTCAGATCGAGGTCGAATCGAGGTGGAAGAAGTCGGCGCCCGTCCGTCGGCCCACGGTCCTGATCCTGCGAGACGAACTGAAATCTGCTGAAAGCGAATGGCTGACCGAACGGCGGAATACTCGATCGAACGAGAGTGGAGAGTGAGATCCGCGGGGCGGATCGTCTGTTGGATTGGCATTGTGGTCGCCATCCCGCTGTCATTCCAGGCGGTTGTCTGGGGCTTCGATAACGACAGCGAAGGTGGCGGCCTGTTTCTCGGAGGGCTGCTCGTGGTGTACGCGCTGCTCGCGTGGCGGTTCGGGATACATCCCCGGCTCCGGGTGTTCCCCGACGGGATCGAGATACGAAACGGGTTGTCCTCCCGGTTCGTGGCATGGAGTCAGATCGATAGATGCGTGCCTGGATACGGCGGGTTGTGGCTCACCTTGAATGACGGACAGCGCCAAAGGATCTGGACGATTCAGAAGTCCAACCTGATGACATGGATGAACCGTCGAACCCGCGCCGATGAAGTCGCCGACTACATCGAGCTACGAGCTCAGCTCCGCCTTCGCTAGCGATGGACACCCCTCGACGCAGGGCTCGTCGCGCGCGGCGGTAGCCCATACCTGCCTGGTTGATGATCTTGATGGCGTTGCGGTTCGTTCGTAGCGTC
>JBMOJG010000857.1:0-1883 GCA_049316925.1 Alsobacter sp.
TTATCGGGGCGGCCAGCCGCTGGACGATCAGGAGCGGCGGGCGCGGATCGTGGCGCGGCGGCGCCTGTCGGACCTGCTCGACGCGGTGACGCCGGAGACCTCCGACCGGTCGATGGCCGAGTTGGTGGCCGGCGAGGACGAGACCGTCGCCGAGGCGGCGCAGCGCTATGGCTCACAGGCCATCGGCGAGGATCCGCAGCGGATCTCGATCGTCGACCTGACATTGCTGTGGGAGGGTGACGACCTCGTTGCGCCGGATGGCTATGGCAGCCTCGTGGCCCGTTCGGCCACAGGCCTGCCGGTGGCGCTGAAAACGCCGGCAACACGGATCGACTGGAGCGGAGCCGGGGTGGTGGTCGAGACGCTGGGAGGTGCGATCCGGGCGCAGCATGTCATCGTCACCGTGCCGGTCGGGGTTCTGGCGGCGGAGACGATTGCCTTCGATCCTCCGCTGCCGGCTGCGACGCGTGATGCGATCGCCGACCTGCCGATGGGGGCGCTCAGCAAGGTCGCGCTGGCGTTTGACGGGGACCGGCTCGGGCAGCCTGCGCCGAGCGATGCCTATGACCTTGATGCGGGCATGAATTTCGAGTTCTGGCCGTTCGACCGCAACATCGTCGTGGCGACGATCGGCGGCGATGCGGCCCGGGCGCTCACCGGTCTCGGCGAGGCGGGTGCGGTGGCGGTGACGACAGACCGGCTTGTTGCGCTCCTGGGTGGCGACGTTCGCCGGCACGTCACCGGCGGGCGGATGGCGGGCTGGTGGCACGACCCCCACGCCCGCGGCTCCTATGCGGTGGCCCGGCCCGGCCGCCGGGCAGCCCGGGCGGCGCTGGCGACGCCGGTCGGCGACAGGATCGTGTTCGCCGGCGAGGCTACTGGTGGCGAGGGCGAGGCTTCGGGCGCGGTGATGACCGTCGGCGGGGCGACGCTGGCCGGCCGGGCGGCCGCCGCCAAGGTGTTGCGTCTTTCCGGTGGGGCGGTTACCGCACCTTAACCCGGATGGCGTCTTCTGGTCGCCTGTGGTCGCGACGGCGGACACCATGCGGTTCGATCTTCTGGCCGGAACGGTCCATCACGGGCGGATAGCTCCCCCCATGCGCGCGCCCGTCATTCTCCTGTTCGATTCCGGCCTCGGTGGCCTCACCGTCTTCGGAGAGGTCGCCCGGGCGCGCCCCGATGCACAGTTTGTCTATGTGGCCGACGATGCCGGCTTTCCCTATGGGGGCTGGGACGAGGCGGCGCTGGTCGCCCGCGTCGTCGCCGTCATGGAGCGGCTTGTCGGCGTCTATGCGCCCGACCTCGTCGTCATTGCCTGCAACACCGCATCGACGCTGGTGCTGCCGGCCCTCCGGGCCCGGTTGGCCGTGCCGTTCGTCGGAACCGTGCCTGCCGTGAAGCCGGCCGTCGCCGCGTCACAGTCCCGGCACGTGGCGGTCCTGGCGACACCCGGAACGGTGAGGCGGGACTATACGCACGCGTTGATCCGATCGTTTGCCGGCGACTGCAAGGTCACGCTGGTGGGATCGACGCTGCTGGCGGGCCTGGCCGAGGCGGCGCTGCGCGGCGACGCGGTCAGTGACGCCGCCATCGCGGCCGAGATTGCTCCCTGCTTTCCCGGGGATGGTCCGCCAACAGACACTGTCGTCCTGGCCTGTACCCATTATCCGCTGCTATCGGACCGGTTCGCCCGCCTGGCACCCTGGCCTGTCGCGTGGATCGATCCCGCGCCGGCGATCGCCCGGCGGGTCGTCCAACTGGCCGGGCCGCCCGGGCCCGCGGTTCCGGCCGATGCCGTGGCGGTGTTCACCGACGGCAGCGGTATGACGGAGCCGTTGCGACAGGCCCTGGCGGCGCGGGGCCTGCCGCGGGTGCAGGTGATG
>JBMOJG010000858.1:0-1883 GCA_049316925.1 Alsobacter sp.
CTCATCATTCGCTACGGACGGACCGGGGCGATGATGATGTCGCTCGCGATCGCCGTGCTCGTGACGGCGCTATGCTGGGGGAGCCTCGGCTGGCTGGCGGTGCTGGCCTTCCCGCCCGTGCTGGCGGTCAGCTACGTCTTGCTCAAGAGCTATGTTGAAATCGTCCAGATTGTCAGCGAGATGGCCCATTGACCCCCATCGAGCGACCCTGGCCCATCCCTAGGGCTGCGTCATGCCGCTGACCGTCAAGGCCGCCTTCGCGCGGGCCCAGTCCTCGCCGATCATCCTCGACTGTTTCGACCTCGACGGTCCAGGCCCGGGCGAGGTGTTGATCGAGATCCGGGCCGCCGGCCTCTGCCATTCCGATATGTCGTTCTTCGATGGCTCGCGGGACTGGTCGGACTACCCGATCGTGCTCGGCCACGAGGGCGCCGGTGTTGTGCTCGAGTGCGGACGCGGCGTCACGAGCGTACGGCCCGGCGACCACGTCATCCCCGTCGCGATCCCCGAATGCGGAGCGTGCCCGGCCTGCCGCAGCCGGAAGACCAATCTTTGCGACTGGTACTTCAGGCCCACCGATCGCAGGCCCTTCAGCCTGGGCGGCAGGCCCACCCGCGCCTTCTGCGAGCTCGGCACCTTTTCCGAGAAGATCGTCGTGCGTGAGATGCAGGTGACGCCTGTTCGAGCCGACGCACCCCTCGAAGTCATCTGCTGCCTCGGCTGCGCCGGCGCGACCGGGATCGGCGCCGCCGTGTTTACGGCACGCATGGAGGCGGGAACGTCCGCGGTCGTTTTCGGCCTTGGCGGCATCGGCCTCAACGTCGTCGAGGGTGCCCGGATGAGCGGCGCGTCGATGATCGTCGGCATCGACACGAACCCGGCCAAAGAGGGACCGGCCCGCGCCGCCGGTGTGACTCACTTTATCAATTCCGCCGCCCTGCCCCCAGGCAGCGACGTCGTCGGCCTGATCCGTGAGCTGACCGGCGGCGGCGCCGACTACAGCTTCGAGTGCGTCGGACATGCCGGCGTGCTCCGGCAGGCTGTCGAGTGCACGCGCATTGGCTGGGGTACAACGGTCACCCTCGGCATCCTGCCGGGCGCCCAGGAGATCGCGCTGCGGCCACGCTCGATCCAGGAGGGCCGACGGCTGCTTGGCTCCTATCTCGGCAACGTCAAGACCCGTTCGGAACTGCCCCAGCTCGTCGACTGGTACATGGACGGCAGGATCACGCTCGATGGCCTCATCTCGCACAGGATGCCCCTCGACGAGATCGCCCGCGGTTTCGACCTGCTGGCATCGGGTGAGGCTCGGCGGGTCGTCGTGACGCCCTGAGGAGGGATGGACATGCTGCAGCGCCTGGGAACCAGCACGGCCATCGAGCCCCCTCACCCGGACTGGCAACCGATCGTCATGCCTGACCACTTCGCCATGGCCGCCGGTCCCTGGTTTTGGCGGCTCCATGACGGAACTGTCCTGTTCGGAATGCGCGTCGATGAGCGGCACATCAGCGTCCGCGGCGTCTCTCATGGTGGCGTCCTGATGACGATGGCCGACATGCAGAGCATTCCCGCAGGTTATGCGGCCAACTTGATCGACCGGCTGGTGCCGACGATGACCTTCACGATGGACTTCATCTCCCCGGCACGGCTGGGCGACTGGCTGGAAATGCGCACCGAACTGCTGAAGCGCACGGGCAAGATGCTGTTCACCCAAGCCATCATCCGCACGCAGGCGGGAGATGTGGTCGCACGCAGCAGCGCCACGTTCCGCATTCTCTCGGAGCCTGACCCGCGCGGCCTGATTGTCCACCAGGTTCTCGGCCTGGAGGCGGGCGCGTGAACCACCTCCACACCGTCCTGCGGCCGGCATCGACGGTGCTGCT
>JBMOJG010000859.1:0-1872 GCA_049316925.1 Alsobacter sp.
GGCCCGCCGCGGCGGTGGCCGCTTCGTGCTGCGCTTCGACGACACGGACGCGGCCCGCTCCGAGGTTCGCTATGCGGATGCCATCCGCGATGATCTTGCGTGGCTCGGCATCCAGCCCGACCTCGAGGTGTCACAGTCGGACCGGTTCGATCTCTATGCGGCCGCCGCCGCGCGCTTGCAGGCCGCGGGGCGCCTCTGTCCCTGCTGGGAAAGCGCCGAGACGCTCGATCGACGGCGCAAGCTCCAGGCCGCGCGCGGGCTGCCGCCGGTCTACGACCGGGCGGCACTGGGGCTCAGCGAGGCCGAGAAGGCCGAGCACATCGCGCGGGGCGAGACGCCCTACTGGCGTTTCTTGCTCGATCACAGGATCGTGGAGTGGACAGATGGGGTGCGCGGCCCGACACGGGTGGACTGCGCCTCATTGTCCGATCCGGTTCTGCGCCGCGCCGCCGGGTCCTGGCTGTATACGCTGCCGTCGGTCGTTGATGACGTGGCTCTCGGGATAACGGACGTGATCCGTGGCTAAGATCATGTCACAAACACCGCCGTGCAGATCCAGCTGTTCGAGCTGTTGGGTGATGGCGTGATGCCACGCTTTGCGCACCACAATCTGTTGACGACGGCCGATGGCGAGGGGCTGTCGAAGCGGCTCGGCCACCTGTCGATCGGCGGGCTGCGTGAGGCCGGGTACGAGGCCCTGTCGGTTGCAGCGTTGGCCGTGCTGGTCGGGTCGTCAGAGGCTGTCCGGCCCGTGGAGAGCCTCGATGCCCTGGCGGATCTGGTCGCGCTGGACAGGCTGTCGCGTGCGCCGGCCCGGTTTGACGAGCGTGACCTGCAGGCGCTCAACGCGCGTAAGGTCCACGTTCTTGCGTTTGCGGATGTCGCTGACCGGCTCGCTGCCGCCGGTGTCGGGGGTGGCGAGGCGTTCTGGCTCGCGGTGCGCGGAAACTGCGACCGTTTTGCCGACGTGATCGGCTGGTGGGCGGTTGTCACCGGGCCGATCGCGGCGCCCACGGATGACCGGGCCTTCCTCGTCGATGCAGCGGCCCTGCTTCCCTCCAATCCCTTCGACGGCACAAGCTGGACAGTCTGGACGGAGGCCGTCAAGGCAGTCACAGGCCGCAAGGGCAGGGCGCTTTTTGGCCCGCTGCGGCTGGCATTGACCGGCCTTGACCATGGTCCGGAGCTCAGGGCGCTGCTGCCGCTGATCGGTCGCGAGCAGGCGCTCGCCCGGTTGATCGGGCAGCCTGGCTGAAGACCTGGACGACGGTAGCCGCCTACTGGGCGATTGCAGGTCCGAGCGTCGGTGCAACGATCCGAACCGTTCGACGACTGCCGTCCGGCGCCGTAACCTGGCGGGTGTCGCCCTCGCCGGCGGGAACGGTCGTCGCCGTCGTCTGCGGGCCGCCGATGCCCGACGAGGCCTGGCTTGCGGTTGGTGCCGCCGCCCCGGTGGCGGCCTGAGCGGCCTGTTCGGCGGCGCTCCGCTCGCTTGCGCCCGGTTCCGGCACGCGGTCCTGAGGCTTGCCGCGGCTCGTCTGCCGGCCCGGGGACTGGCGTGCCGCGACGGGATCCCTCGGGCGTGACAGCTCCAGCGATTTCTCCTCGGTCACGACAATGTCGGTCCGGCGCTCCCCGACCAGCCGCTCGGCGTCACCAAGGGCTTCGACCCAGCTTTGGCCAGGCTTGCGGCACGAGCAGGTCGGATCAAAAGACGTGCGATACCGGAAGGCATTCGGGATGGGCGCATAGGGCTCGCCCGACAGTGAAATGGCGTCCTTGGCCTCCCGTCCTGACGGCTGGACGAAGAGCTCGACCTCGGCATTGGGGCAGGAGGCCTGACAAAGGTCGGCATCGGTCTCGTAGCGCGCA
>JBMOJG010000860.1:0-1868 GCA_049316925.1 Alsobacter sp.
CGCTGCGCGATCAGCGTCGCACGCGCGGCCGGGTCCGTCACCAGCGCCAGCACCGGGTCGCCGGCATTGGCCTCCGCCTCGTCGGCGAAATAGATCCGGGTCCACAGATGCGCCAGCATGCCGCGCGCAAACACCGTCACGGCGATGTGCGGCGCCTGCACCGTCCCGGCCGGACCGGGTACCCGCCCGGGCTTGACGGTGGTGAAGCTGTAGCGCCCCTCGCCATCGCTCGCCGCCCGGCCGAACCCGGTGAAGCCGCTGTTCGAAGGCAGTCCCAGGTCGGCCGGATGGGCGTAGCGCCCGGCCGGATCGGCCTGCCAGATTTCCACCATCGCGTCGGACACCGGCGCGCCGTCGCCGTCCAGCACGCGCCCGTCTATGCGGATGCTGGCCCCGGCCAGCGCCGGAACGGTCAAGTCGGCGCTGAAGATCTTCCGGGTCGGGTAATCATCCGGCGTCAGGCAATAGGCGAAATAGGGCCCGACCGTCTGGGACGGCGTGATGCCACCGGAAGCCTGCGCGTCCGTGTCAGTCATCGTGCGGCTCCTCGGTCGGCGTGGCGTCGCGCCCGCGCAGGACGATGTCGAAGACGAAGCCGAGCGCCCAGTCGGGCTCGGTGGTGTCGAGGTCGAAGCGCGACACCATCCGGCTGCGTGCCTGCGGATCCGTGACCGAGTTGAAGATCGGATCGAACGGAAACAGCGGATCGCCGGGGAAATACATCTGCGTCACCAGCCGGCTGAGGAAGGACCGGCCGAACAGCGAGAAATGGATATGGGCGGGGCGCCATGCATTGGGGTGGTTGCCCCACGGATAGGCGCCGGGCTTGATCGTGACGAAGCGGAATCGCCCTTGTGCGTCGGTGACGGCCCGGCCCGCACCGGTGAAGTTGGGGTCGAGCGGCGCCGGGTGCTGATCGCGCACATGCACGTAGCGGCCGGCGGAATTGGCCTGCCAGATCTCGACAAGCGTCTCGGGCACCGGCCGGCCTGCCTCGTCCAGGACGCGCCCGGTCACGATGATGCGCTCGCCCAGCGGCGCCTCAGCGTGCTGGAGGGTCAGATCCGCATCGGCAGCCGTGACACCGTCATGGCCATAGACCGGGCCGGTGAGCTCGGTCAGCGTATGCGGCAGCAGCACCAGCGGACGCTGCGGGTGCCTCTTGGCCGTGCTCCGATAGCCCTCAAAGCTGTTCGAGGGATGCGCCGCGGCGCTCCCGGCCGGATAGACGAGCCCCATGGGCCGTTCTCCCTCTGTGTCGGCGCCACGGGCGCCGATCGGGCGCCGTCAGGCGCGTTCCATCGCCAGCGCCAGTCCCTGCCCCACGCCGACGCACAGGGTCGCCAGACCCAGCCGGCCGCCGGTCGCCTGCAGATGCGTCGCAAGCGTCAGGGCCAGCCGCGCGCCCGACATGCCGAGCGGATGGCCGAGCGCGATGGCGCCGCCGTTCGGATTGACATGGTTGGCATCGTCCGGGAGCCCGAGCCCACGCAGCACCGCCAGCGCCTGGCTGGCAAACGCCTCGTTGAGCTCGATGGCGTCGAAATCGCCGACGGCCAGCCCCAGCCGTTCGGCGAGCCGCCGGGTGGCCGGAACCGGGCCAATCCCCATCACCCGCGGCGCCACGCCGGCGCTGGCCATGCCGAGGATCCGGGCCCGCGGCACCAGCCCGTGGCGCCGGACGGCATCGGCGGACGCGATGATCATCGCGCAGGCGCCGTCATTGACGCCGGACGCATTGCCCGCCGTCACGGTGCCGTCGGGGCGCACGATCGGCTTCAATCCGGCCAACTGGTCGGCAGTCGTGTCGGGGCGGGGATGTTCGTCCCGCTCCACCATGATCGGCCCGGAGCGGCCTCCCGGCGCCG
>JBMOJG010000861.1:0-1868 GCA_049316925.1 Alsobacter sp.
CGTAGATCGGCCGCAGATAGGGATCGACCTTCTCTTTCATGTCGCCGGGCAGAAATCCGAGCCGCTCGCCTGCCTCGACGGCCGGGCGCGACAGCACCAGGCGCTCGACGACACCCTGCTCGATGAGCTGGACCGCGTGGCCGACGGCCAGCCATGTCTTGCCGGTGCCAGCCGGTCCTTCGGCGAACACCAGCTCGTTGCGCTTGAGCATGCGCAGATAGGAATGCTGTGCCGCGTTGCGGGCGCGGACGCGGCGCCGACGGGTGCCGATCTCCTCGAACGTCGCCTCGCCGGCGGCGACGGGGAACAGCGAGCCCTGCAGCGCGGTCTCCTGGATCACGCCGTCGACATCACCGGGCGACAAGGCCTCGTTGACGCGGACACGGTCATAGAGCCGTTCCAGCACGCGGCGCGCCTGCCCTGTCGCCTCGGGGCTGCCGCGCAGCACCACATGGTTGCCATTGGCCACGGCAACGACGCCGAGGCGTCGCTCGAGATGGGCGATGTTCTGGTCGTACTGGCCAAACACCAGGCTGGCGAGGCGATTGTCCTCGAAGGTCAGCTTGATCTCGGCCTGCTCGGCCAATCCTTCCCGGGCCGTCTGGCGCGTGAAGCGCGAAGAGCCGTCTGCTGGTCGCAAGGGGGGCACTCCGTCAGGCACTGGCGCGTGCCGGTTCGCCGTCGGCGCGCTCACCGAAGAGGCTGTTGCTGCCGAGCCCGGTGATGCGCACCGGCAAAATGTCGCCGACGGACGCGCCGTCGGCCTGGAACTGGACGGCCTGGAGATAGGGCGACTTGCCTGCCACCTGGCCGGGATGGCGGCCCGGCTTCTCGACCAGCACCGGCAAGGTGCGGCCGACCGTGGCGGCGTTGAAGGCCTTAGACTGCCGGTCGAGCAGCGCCTGAAGGGTCGCCAGGCGGCCGGCCATCACGTGCTCCGGCACCTGCTCGGCACTGTCGGCCGCGGGCGTGCCGGGCCGCGGGCTGTACTTGAAGGAGAACGAGGCGGAAAATCCAACCCGCTCGATCAGGTCCAGCGTGTCGGCGAAATCCGCATCGGTCTCGCCGGGGAAGCCGACGATGAAGTCGGACGAGAGGGCGATGTCCGGCCGCGCTGCGCGAACCTGCTCGATCAGCCGCAGATAGGCGTCGCGGTCATGGCGGCGGTTCATGGCCGCCAGGATGGCGTTGGAGCCCGACTGCACCGGCAGGTGCAGGTAGGGCATCACTGCCGGGACGTCGCGATGGGCAGCGATCAAGCCCGGATCCATGTCGCGGGGATGGCTGGTGGTATAGCGCAACCGGGCAATGCCCGGGATCTCGGCCAGCCGGGCCAGCAGCTGGCCCAACGTCCAGGCCGTGCCGTCAGGCCCCGCTCCGTGCCAGGCATTGACGTTCTGGCCGAGCAACGAGACCTCCCGGACCCCCGCCTGCGCAAGGCGCTCGACCTCGGCCACCACGGCATCGACCGGGCGCGAGACCTCGGCACCGCGGGTGTAGGGCACCACGCAGAAGCTGCAGAACTTGTCGCAGCCCTCCTGCACGGTGACAAAGGCGGCGACCCCGCGGGCGCGGGTGCGCTCGGGTTTTGCGCCGGGCAGCGCATCAAACTTGCTGTCGGCGGGAAACTCGGTCTCGACGACACCAGGCCGGCTCTCGGCACGGCGCAGCAGCTCGGGCAGGCGGTGATAGGACTGCGGACCGACGACGAGATCAACGCCGGGCGCCCGGCGCAGGCTCTCGGCGCCCTCGGCCTGGGCGACGCAGCCGGCGACGACGATGCGGGTGTCGCGGCCCATTGCGGCGCGATCACGCCGCACGGCGCGCACACGGCCAAGCTCGGAATAGACCTTTTCGGCCGCCTTTTC
>JBMOJG010000862.1:0-1865 GCA_049316925.1 Alsobacter sp.
TCCGGCGCGCCGGTGGTGGGGGCGACCTGGGCCCTGCGGCTTGTTTTCGACGGCACCTCGCGCACTGCTTCGCACACCGTCACCGAGGGCGAGACGGTGGCCGACATCGCGCGGGCGCTGGCGGCCACGGTGGTCCTCACCGCGGGCGCCGATTTCAGCGCGCTGGCCAATGGCAACGAGGTCATCCTGGTGCGGCGCAGCGCCGGCGGCTTCAGCGCCCAGTTCCTGACCGAAGCAGCGCCGTTCGGCGACGGCGTCGCGACCTCCGCCGTCGTCACGCTCTCCGGCACGCCGGCCCCTGGCGAAACCTGGGCGGTCACGGTCGCCGGTATTACCTACAGCGAGCTCGCGATCGCCAATGACACGGTCGCGGCGATCGCGACCCGCATCGCAGGCAGGATCAATGCCGATACCTCCAGCGAGGGCGCGCGCTTCGCCGCCGTTGGCGACGACGCACTCCTGGTGATCGTCAACCGTGCCGGCACGCCGTTCGCCACCGCGTTTGGCATCACCCGTGTCTCCGGCGCGAATGTCGAGGCGTCCACGGCGACGTCCACCGTGGTGACCCTGGGCGCTGGCCTGGCCAGTGGGACCTCCACCGCGCTGGTCCTGATCGACGCCGCCGGCGCGGCCACCACCTTCTCGTTCACCGCGCCGGCCGGCGGAGCGACGGCCGCGGTAGTCGCCGCCAATCTGGCAGGGCAGATCGACGCGCTGCCGGCCTTCATCGCCAGCTCCGAGGGCGCGCAGATCGTGATCGTCAATCCGGCGGGCGCGCAGTTCTCGATCGGCAACAGTTCGACGGTAAGCCGCGCGGCCACGGCAACCCGGGTGGTCTTTGGCGGCACGGTGCTCGCGGGCGCGCAGTGGAGCCTCAACCTGTCGCATGAGTTGCCCACGGTCACCAGCCGGACGCTCGGCCCGGTCGCGGCGGCGGCGCCTGCAGCCGTGGCCGCCGCGTTCGCCTCGGCCATCAACGGCGACGGTACGCTGGCAGCCGACTACACGGCCATGGTAGAGGGCGACCTCCTGATCATCGTCAAGCGCAGCGGGGGGGCCTTCAACACCACGGCAACCGCCACATCGGCCGGCACAGCCGCCAACGGCGCGGTCTCGACCACGGCGGTGCAGGCCTTCAATGTCGCCCTCACAGGCGCCTTGCACAATGGTGATGTATGGCAACTGTCGGTCGGCGGGCAGACCGTCACCGCGACCATCGGGGCGACGGCCTCCATCACCGTCGTCGAAAACGGCGTGGCGGTAAGCCGCAACCTGGTGGTCGATTCCCTGGCACGCGTCGCCGAGGTGCTTGCGGCCGGTGTGCGCGGCAACGCCAGCCTCGGCAACTTCAGCGCCGCCGCGCGCGGCGACAGCCTGCTGATTGCCAATCGCGGCACGACCGTGGCGGTACCGACGCTGGCAATCGCTGCGCTGCCGACGGTCAGCCCCGCGGCCACGCCGGCGGCCTTCATGGTCGATCTGACCGGCACACCGGTGACCGGCGACACCTGGAGCGTCACGCTCAACAGCAACGTCTTCACGATAGTGGTCGGCGCGGGCAAGAACCTGGGCGCAGGAACGGTGGTCGTCGATACCCTCGACGAGATCGCCCGCGCGCTCGCGATCGACATCAGCGCCGGGACCGGAAACTTCGCCGCCACTGCCGAAGGGGCGCGCCTGGTCATCGCCGGGCCGGCCGGCGCGACGCTGGCCACGAACTTCGCACCGCTGGCTTCCTCGAGCGGCAGTTTCGGCAGCACCTCGACCGGCCCGAGCGTGGTCGTTGCAAGCCTCACCGGGACGCCGGTTTCGAATGATGTCTACCGTGTCGACCTGAACGGCGTCTCCATCCTGCGCAGCGTCGG
>JBMOJG010000863.1:0-1861 GCA_049316925.1 Alsobacter sp.
GAGGAGGCCTGCTCCTCCGTGCGACGCGACAGGTCGTCGGCGCCGGAATTGATCTCCCGGGCCGAATTGGCCACGTCTACCGCGGTCAACTGGATCGTCGCCACCGTATCGGCCAGCCGCTCGATCGTGTCGTTGATGGAGTCCTTCACGCTGCCGAGCTTGCCCGCATACTGGGTCTCGATGGTGCGGGTGAGGTCACCGCGTGCCAGGGCCCCCATGACGTCGGCGAATTCCGTGGTGGCGTCATCCACCACCGCGCCGATGCCGTTCATCGCCGCCGCAATGTCCCGCAGGAAGCCGGTCTTGCCCTCCAGCGGCACGCGCCGGGAGAAGTCGCCGGCCGCTGCCGCGCTGGCCACCGTCGCGACCTCGTTCTGGACGGCGATCTCGGCCGTCCGGTCGCGCCACTCCAGCATGGCGCCCAGCCGCGCCCCATTCGTTCCCGTCACCGTGCTGACCGACAGGTCGAAATGCCGGGTGCCAACCGGGACGCGGGCCATATGGTTGCCGCGCAGAGCCCCGACCAGGCGCTCCTGGTGCGCCGGGTTCTTGTGGAACACGGCCATGTTCTTGCCGAGGATGTCGTCGGGATCGAAGCTCGGGACGGTCTTGCGGAACTCGGCCACGTGCTCGTGGAACAGCCGGGTGACCGACTGGTTCATATAGACGATCTTGTGGTCGTCATCGACCACCATGACGTTGGTGGGGCAGCTGTCCAGCGCCGCCCGGATACGCGCCGCTTCCAGGCCCGTCCTGTTGAACGCCGCGGCGGTGCGGGCGAGATCGCCGATCTCGTGCCCGTTTGGCAGTTTCGCCAGGGTCGCCATCCCGGTCTCGCCCTCGGCCCGGCCGATGGCTTTGGTCAGCTGGCGCAGCGGCAACAGGATGGTGCGGTGCAGCCACCAGAAGGCCAGGCCGAACACGAGCAGCAATCCGGCGGCGGTGGCGATCCCGAGCTGCAGGGTGAGTGTCCGGTCCTTCTGGGTTGCCTCGGCGATGGCCGAGCCCTCGGCCTCCAGGAGGTCGCCGATGCGTCCCATCTCGCCTTCGAGTGCACTAAAACGCTTGTCGAATTCAGGCATCTGCACCTGGGCGGCCGCGCGGTCCTGGAAGGCCAGTCCGACAACGGCGCGGGCCTGCACCACATAGGCGTCCAGTGCCTTGTCCGCATCGCGCAGCGTCGCATCGATGGACGGCGACAGGGCTTCGGCCCGCACCCGCTTGAGGGAGGCGCGGAGCTCCTCGGCATGGGTGTCCACCTGCTTCAAGGCATCCGCGCTCGCCGCATCACCTGCGGCACTCTTGTAGAAGGCCGCGTAGACGTCCCCGCGCAGCGCATCGTGGCGCATATCGGCAAGCGTATGCTGGCGCAGGGCCACCGAGATGCGCTGGATCGCATCGATCTCGCCACCGAGGCGAACCACGCCGAGGATGTTGAGCGCCATCAGGACACAACCCAGGGTGGCGGCGACGGCGATAGCAAAGCCGACCTTGAAACTCAGGCCATTCATGGAAGTCTCCTGCGGATAGCGGGATCAAGAGGACACACCGGCGTCGTCACGCGGCGCTTGCGGTTGAAAGGACGGCGGCGCCGGAGTCACCCAGCTGGCCGATGTCGAGCAGCGAAACGATGTCGTCGCCCTTGATGGCGAGTTCGGCCACCAGCATGTCGCCGTCCTGGATCACGTCGCCGACGGCACGGACCTCATTGCCTGCGACATCGACGATGTCGCAGACCGCGTCGGCCAGCAGGCCGACCGTCCTGGCAGCGCTCTCGATGACGAGGATGACCTGCACGGCATCGGCGGGAGCCGGCCCGCAGCCGAGGCGTGCACGCATCTCGTGCACCGGCACCAGCCGG
>JBMOJG010000864.1:0-1860 GCA_049316925.1 Alsobacter sp.
GCGTGCGGGGAGCGCCGGACCTTCCCCCAACCCTCCTCGGAGACAGCACCATGGCATCGGCCCAGGGCGGCAAGCAGGTGGCGGCCGTCGCCACCGCGCCCGCGGACGAGGACGACATCCCGCTCTACGTGGCGCGGGCCGACATCTTCCAGCAATCGGTGCGCGGTCCGTTCCGCACGCTGAAGTGGATCATCCTCGTCGTCACGCTCGGCATCTACTATTTCCTGCCGTTCGTGCGCTGGGACCGTGGACCGAACGCCCCCGACCAGGCGGTACTGGTCGATCTGCCGAACCGGCGCTTTTACTTCTTCTTCGTCGAGATCTGGCCGCAGGAACTCTACTACGTCACTGGCCTTCTGGTGCTGGCGGCACTGGTGCTGTTCCTCATGAACGCCGTGGCCGGCCGGATGTGGTGCGGCTATCTCTGCCCGCAGACCGTGTGGACCGACCTTTTCTACGCCGTCGAGCGCCTGGTGGAGGGCGACAGGCGCGACCAGATCCGCAAGGCCGAGCGCGGCACATGGGATCTCGAACGCATCGCCGAGAAGGTCCTCAAGCACTCCATCTGGCTGATGATCGCCTGGTGGACCGGCGGTGCTTGGGTCCTGTATTTCGCCGACGCGCCGACGCTGGTCTATCAGCTTGTGACCTTCCAGGCGCCGATGGTCGCGTATGTGTGGATCGGGATCCTGACCTTCACCACCTATGCGCTGGCCGGCTTCATGCGCGAGCAGGTCTGCCTTTATATGTGTCCGTGGCCGCGCATCCAGGCTGCGCTGACGGACGAGCATGCGCTCAACGTCACCTACCGGTACGACCGTGGCGAGCCACGCCTGTCGGCGAAGAAGGCCGAGGCGGCGCGGCTGCGCGGCGAGCCGGCCGGTGACTGCGTCGACTGTCACCAGTGCGTCGCCGTCTGCCCGACCGGTGTCGACATCCGCGACGGATCGCAGCTGGGGTGCATCCAGTGCGGCCTGTGCATTGACGCCTGCGACAGCGTGATGGCGAAGGTCGGGCGGCCGACAGGCCTGATCGCCTATGACACGGATGCCAATATCCAGCGCCGGATCGACCGGCAGGAGCCGGTCTACAAGCTCATCCGCGCGCGGACGATCCTCTATGTGGCGCTGATTGCGGCCATTGGCAGCCTGATGGTGTGGACGTTCGCGACGCGCTCGTCGCTGGGGATCAGCGCACTCCACGACCGCAATCCGATCTTCGTCCGGCTTGCCGATGGCAGCATCCGCAACGGCTTTACCGTGCGGCTGACCAACAAGGCACTGGAGGCGCGGCCGTTCCGGCTCGAACTGCTCGGCATCGCCACGGCCAAGATCGACGTCGTCGGCGAGCCGCAGACGGCCGACCAGTCGGTGTTGCTCGAGGTGGGCCCGGACCAGACGCGCGAACTGCGCGTGCTGGTGACGGTGCCGAAGGCAGCGCCATCCGACGAAGCCCGCCACGGCGGGACGTCGGACCGGCGCCGCCATGCGGGCAGCAGCCACGACTTCGGAGATGATGGCGACGATGCCTCGTCGCGCACGATCCGTTTCCGTCTGACCGACGTTGCCAGCGGCGCCACCGCCAGCGTCGACGACTACTTCAAGGCCCCGGGAGACCACCGATGAGCCGCAGCATCTTTGCCCCCGACCCAACCCCCGACAGCGGCTTCCGGCTCACCGGACGCCACGTTCTCATCATCTTCCTCGCGTTTTTCGGCGTGGTTTTCGCCGTCAACGGCGTGATGATGCGGGCGGCGCTGACGACCTTCAGCGGCCTCGAGGCCGAGAACCCTTACAAGGAGGGCCTCGCCTTCAACCGCCGGCTGGCGGACAGCCGCGCGCAGGAGTTGCGAGATCGGAA
>JBMOJG010000865.1:0-1860 GCA_049316925.1 Alsobacter sp.
GTGTTCAGCCCTTGTTCCGCGCCACTGCAATAGCCTCGACCTCTAGGCGCACTTCGGGCGATCCAAGCGCCTTGATAACGACGCCTGTGTGGGGCGGGCGGTGTCCGTCGAAGAAGGCCAGGCGGACGGGCGTGACCTTGGCGGAATCGGCGGTGTCCACAAGGTACGTCGTGACCTTGACCACATCCTTGGGGGTCACCCCGCAATAGGCCAGGACCTTGCCGAGGCTGTCGAACACCGCACGGGCCTGGGCCTCGGCGTCGTTTGGGCCGATCACCTTGCCCTCGATATCCTTGGCAACCTGGCCGGCGATGAATATAAAATCGCCCACGCGGGCGGCGTGCTCGTAGGTCGGCCCGCGGAACATGTCGGGCGGGCTCAGGAGCTCGATGGTCGGGCCTTTGTCATCGCTCATGTCAGGGTCTCCTCTGTTGGGCCGCACGGGCGCGGACATGCGCCAGCAGGGCTTCGTCGAACTGCGGGGAGGGATCGCGGGGGCCGCTCTCC
Organism: Alsobacter sp.; assembly: GCA_049316925.1. Classification (GTDB taxonomy): domain Bacteria; phylum Pseudomonadota; class Alphaproteobacteria; order Rhizobiales; family Beijerinckiaceae; genus Alsobacter. The sequence goes on from JBMOJG010000865.1 coordinate 508, forward strand.
GCCAGATCGCGGATCACCGCCTGGACGGCAGGGCTCGTGTAGTAGGCGGAGTAGACGACCTCTGTGACGGCGCGCATCATACCGAGGTCCTTCGCGGACAGCCGTGCCAGCCAGGCCAAGGCCTTGCCGTCGTCATCCGGGATGGTTGCCACATGATCGCCGAGCTGCGGTCCGAGACTCTCCGCAATGCGGTCCACGTCGATAACGTCGGAGGCTGCAGGCCAGCGATTGGCCTGGCCGGGGATCATCGCGTCGAGAAGGATGCGGACCTGGTCCCTGGTCATCGCAAGCTCCGGACTGGCGGGTGCAGGAAGGGGAACGGGGCATGACTGACATCGAGGCGGACGTCGTCATCGTGGGTACGGGACCGACCGGCGCCGCCGCCGCATGGCGGCTTGCGTCGCAGGGGATCGACGTCGTGTGCGTGGAGCGCGGCGACTGGGTCGACGTCAATGCGATCCCGCGCAACGGGGCGGACTGGGAGTTGCGTCGGCGCAGCGATTGGCACGCCAACCCGAACATCCGGCGTTGGCCGGAGGACGAGCCCGTCGACGATCGTGACAGTCCGATCCGCCCGATGGTCGGGCATGCGGTGGGCGGCAGCTCGATCTGGTGGTCGGCGCACATGCCGCGCTTCCGCTCTGTCGACTTCCGGATGCGCAGCGAAGACGGCGTAGGCGAGGACTGGCCCGTCAGCTTGGAGGACCTCGAACCGTGGTTCGACCTCAGCGAGGAGGAGATCGGTCTTGCCGGCGTGATCGGCGATCCTACGGCGCCGCCACGGCGCCGCGGCCTGAGGCCCCTGCCCCCGATCGGCGCCTGCGGGCGCCGCTTCGCCACGGCCTTCGACCGGCTGGGCTGGCACTGGTGGCCCGTGGATCTCACCCAGGGCCGTGCCGAGGATGGCGGCGAGCCATGCACCCATCCCGGCCCCTGCGATGTCGGCTGTCCGGCGCGCCGGCGCCAGGCGGCCGACCGCATCTATATGCGCCGGGCGCTGGAGGCCGGGGCACGCCTGCTCACGCGAACCCGTGCGCTCGAACTGGAGCACGATACCCAGGGCCGTGTCACGGCGCTGGTCTGCGTGGGGGAGTTTGGACGCTTCCGCGTGCGCGGGCGGCGCTTCGCGCTCGCCGCCAGCGGCATGGGTACCCCGCGCCTGATGCTCATGTCGCGCTCCGGTGCCTTCCCGGATGGGCTCGGCAACCGCTCCGGGCTCGTCGGCCGCAACCTGATGCTGCACCCTTACGCCAAAGTGGAGGGACTGTTCGAGGAACCGCTCGGTAGCTGGGGCGCCGGCCAGAAAGCCGGGATCATCTCGTTCGAGTTTTTCAGGACGCGCGCCGGCGCGGA
>JBMOJG010000866.1:0-1860 GCA_049316925.1 Alsobacter sp.
AGCAGGCCGCGATTGACGACCTAGTCGAACAGATTTTGGAACAGCAATAGAGGCCGGGACATGCCATCAGGCTTTGACGAGGCGGACGAAACGCAGACCCACGCATTCATCCAGTGGAAGGGGACCGACGTCTGCATGGACTTCCATTGCCACTGCGGCACGAGCTGCCACGTCGACGCGTCGTTCGCCTACACCGTGCGCTGCCCGACGTGTCAGACGGTCTGGGAAATGCCGATGTACGTCTACCCTCGGAAGGCAACCGACAAGACGATGGAATACTGGCGCGACAACCCCATCAACATGACTGCCGACGAGTGAGCAGAAAGGCCCGCACTAGCTCCCGTCTATTAAGGCCAGCACCAGCAGCGCGCCGGCCCAAGCCGCTATGGATGCGGCGTAAATCAGCAGCCATTCGGCATGCCCTAGCCCTTCAATCTTTGCGATAGCGCGGTCGAAAGGTCGACCACTGCCGACGCCATTTTTTGATTGAGCAGCAGCCACCCTAGAAGCCAGCTGACCGTCTCGAGGCGGCTCAATCTGGTGTCCTGAACGTCGTTCTTCAACTCGATCGCTTGCAGCCGATCGCGCGTCTCGATTTCGTGCCAGCTCGGCGGTGGCTCGTGTGATGGCGGTCTCATAGCTAACCGTGTCCGTCATGGGGTGGCCCTCTTGAGAGACGCGGTACGCGCTGGGGGTTCGCAGGCTGCGGTGTAAACGACTTCCTTGCCGGACTTGATCGTGTCGAGGCGGCTGTTGTGCTCGGCCACCTGTTTCTGCGTTTCGCAGGTGTCGCGCGGGCTGGCAGCGATCGGCTTGAACGCGTCGGCGGCACCCTGGCTAGTCACGCCGGGCGTAAGGGTCTCGCAGCCCGCCAGAGCCAGACACAGACTTGCGAGCAGCAGCTTCGGCACGTGAGACATTGGCGCGGTCCTTTTCGGCGATCCGCCCGCGCTCGGCTTGACGGATGGAATGAACGTCGTTTGCACGCCACGCCACAAGCAAACTCACGCCAACAGCCACCAACGCCACGCGGGGCCACAGCCCGCCGAACCACCCCAGCATCGAAATCATTGCTGCGCCCTCCGAGAAATCCACGGGAGGCCCCACCCGATCAGCGCCACAGCCCCGCCGACGAGGGCCAACTTCCACGGGGCTCCGATGATCCACGAGCCCATGCCGGCCACAGTCTCAGCGAAGCCCTGCCAAGCGGTGTAGGGCGAGAGATCCGGCGGGGCCGGGACGTGGGGAAGGGCGAACCCTCCCGCCGCTACAGCGCCGGCCGTGGCGTCGACTGTGGCGGGCGGCGTTGGCTCTTGCGGCCGGACGCGCTGCGGCATGTCGGGCTCTGTGTGATCCACGGCCTCGAGGAACAACGCCGCTTCGGCTGCACGTCGCCGCACGAGCCCCGGCAGCACCTTGCCGCCGCCCTTGTTCCACGCTGCAAACGACCGCGCAGCGCCCTCACGGTCGCCCTTGTTCAACAGCTTCAGCAATGACGACTTGGACAACGCGCCCTCGCCGCAGTTGTACGCGAAGCTGATGAGCGCATCGCGCTCGTTCGCGTTTATGTCGACCGTGACGAGCCGCTGCACCGCGCTCTCGAACCGCACGAGCTCACGCCGTAGCGCCGCCTCGGCTTCGGCCTCTGTCCATACCTGGCCCTCGCGCACGCCCTCAGTGCATCCCCACCCGATGGTGAGCACCCCGGCGGGGCAGCGGTAAGCCGTGCACGATCCGTCCGGAAGCCGCCGATGGTAACCTTCAAACGACTTGACGAGATCAAGCCCGCGGTCGGTAATCTGCATCACGCGGCCCCCCGTTTAAGCGCCTCTTGCGCTAGCGAAGCAAGCGCGGTTTCTA
>JBMOJG010000867.1:0-1859 GCA_049316925.1 Alsobacter sp.
TGCCGCCGCTACCAGCACGTCGCCGCGCGAGGCATCGACCTCATCGGCAAGACACAGCGTCACCGCCTCGCCGGCGCTCGCGCTCTGCTGTGGGCCCGAGGGGCCGACGATGCTCTTGACCGTCGATGCGGTGCCTGACGGCAGCACGGTGATCGCGTCACCAGGCCTGACCGTGCCTGACGCGACGGTGCCGGAAAATCCGCGGAAGCTCGGGTCTGGACGGTTCACCCACTGCACCGGGAGCCTGAAGGGTGCCGCCTGCGTGACGGATCCCCCGTCCGTGTCGACGGTCTCCAGGTGACCCAGCAGTGTCGGGCCGTCATACCAGGGCATGTGGGACGAATGGGCGAGGACATTGTCCCCGGTCAGCGCCGAGACCGGCACGACGACCGTCTCGATGAAACCGAGCCCCGCCGTGTCCGCACGGAACGCCCGCTCGATCTGGCGGAACACGGCTTCGTCAAAGCCGACGAGGTCCATCTTGTTGACAGCAACGACGACGCGGCGCACGCCGACCAGCGACACGATGAAGGCGTGTCGCCGGGTCTGCGGCAGCAGCCACTTGCGGGCATCGATCAGGATCACGGCGAGTTCGGCGCCGGTCGCACCGGTCGCCATGTTGCGGGTGTACTGCTCGTGCCCGGGCGTATCGGCAACGATGAAGGCGCGCCGCTGCGTCGCTAAGTACCGATAGGCGACGTCGATGGTGATGCCCTGCTCGCGCTCCGCGGCAAGGCCATCGACGAGCAGCGCGAGGTCCGGTGCAGCGCCCTGGGTGCCAAAGCGCCGCGAGTCCGCCTCCAGCGTGTCGAGTTGGTCCTGCGGCACCGCGCCGGCATCGTGCAGGATACGACCGATGAGGGTCGACTTGCCGTCGTCGACCGAGCCGCAGGTGATGAAGCGCAGCAACCCAGGTGCGGAAGCGGCCAGCGTGCCTGTCGCCGGATCGATACCATGATGAAGGTCGAGGGCAGCGCTCATCAGAAGTAGCCCTCCTGCTTCTTCTGCTCCATCGATGCTGCCCCGTCGCTGTCGATCAGGCGGCCCTGCCGTTCGGACCAGCGTGACAGGCGCATCTCCTCGATGATCGAGGGAAGCGTCGTGGCGCGGCTCTCGACGGCGCCGGTGAGCGGATAGCAGCCGAGGGTGCGGAAGCGGACCCAGCGCGTTTCAAGCGTCTCGCCGGGACGCAGCTCCATCCGGTCGTCGTCACGCATGATCCAGGTGCCGTTGCGCAACACCACCGGGCGCGGAGCGGCGAAATAGAGCGGCACAACTGGAATGCTTTCCGCCGCGACATAGGCCCACACATCCGCCTCGGTCCAGTTGGACAGCGGAAACACCCGAAAGGTCTCGCCGGGCTTGTGCCGGGTGTTGAACAGGCGCCACGGCTCGGGGCGCTGGCTCTTGGGATCCCAGCGATGCCCGGCAGAGCGCAGCGAGAAAATCCGCTCCTTGGCTCGCGAGCGCTCCTCGTCGCGCCGGGCGCCGCCAATGGCTGCATCAAAGCCATGGGCGTCGAGCGCCTGCCGGAGCGCTTGCGTTTTCATGACGTCGGTGTGCACGCGCGAGCCGGCGCTGAACGGATTGATCCCGGCCGCCAGACCATCCGCGTTGACGTGGACGATGAGGTTGAGTCCGAGTTCGGCAACCCGGCGGTCGCGGAACGCGATCATCTCCTGGAACTTCCAGGTTGTGTCGACATGCAGAAGCGGGAAGGGAGGCTTGCCGGGGTGGAAGGCCTTCATGGCAAGATGCAGCAGTACTGCCGAGTCCTTGCCGATCGAGTACAGCAGCACCGGCCGCTCTGCCGTGGCAGCAACCTCGCGCAATACGTGGATCGCCTCAGCCTCGAGCTT
>JBMOJG010000868.1:0-1858 GCA_049316925.1 Alsobacter sp.
GAGAGCCTCGACTTTGGTCAGCTCTCCCCAGCATGTGCCGCCGCCATCGTCGGACTCCAGGACCTCCCAGAGGCCCTCGCCGTCGGGCTGGATCAAGATGTGACGATCGCGCCGGTTGGGGCGAGCATCGGGCGTGAGGATCGGTCCCCAAGGGTCGGCAGTCCTGCGCTTCGCGTCGTCGACGATCCGAAAACGTGGATCGGTCGCGGCGTTCGCTGCCTTTGTGAAGACCTTGAGCAGCCAAGCGTAGTCGGGATGCCGGTCCATCACCGCACCTCGCGATTGATGTCCGCCTCGGACGTGCTGCGGCGCGGCGCCGACGTCAGGCTTTGCGCCCATTCAAGGGTGTCGCCCCATCGGTAGAGAGCGCGTCCTGAGAAAAGGCTGTAGGGCGGGCCGCCGCCGCGGGTCGCCTTGGTGGCGAGCGTGCGGGGCGAGATCGGGTAGCCGGCGGCCGTCAGGGCAGCCGCCACTGCTTCACGGGTGAGGAGCGCTGCTGCGCTATTGGGAAGGCTTGTCATCGAACCACCGTCCTTGCGGGTCAGTGCCCGCTGTTGCGATGGTTCGCGATTATTGACATGGCTGCGCGGGGCGCACGGCGTAACCCGGCGCAATCCGGCATAACCGGGCCGAACTACTCCGGCGCGAAGACGGACATGTCGAAGTTCCTGTCGATGTAGCGCTTGATCGTGCTCTCGTCGGGTGGCGGGGTCATGTTTTCCTCCGCCCACTCGGTCATCCGCTTGCGGAACTCCCGAGCGGTCAGATTACCGCCGTCGAGTGCGACACAGCGGAACGCTTCCCTGTTGAACAACGGCCAATCATCCCGTTTCGGACGACCGCCTTTGTTGCGCGGGGCATCGTCGTCCGGACCCTGCGATGGCGAGCCTGCAACAGCCCCGGCGTCGAGAGGGAGCGGATTGGTCGTCACCCGCAGGAGATCACTGGAGCCGGCATTGGCCGAAGCGGCCTCGGAGGTCCGGATACGCACGCCTCGGAATATGGCGCCGCCCGGGAGCTCCGAAACAGAATCGGGCTCGGGTGCAGCACCCATTCGAGGACGGCCATTGTGATCATGCCAGACGGAACAAGGGTCGAACCCGAAATGAGGCCGCGCGACTGCCCAAAGGTGAGGCCTGATGATGGTCGGGGGCGCATCTGCACGTGCGCGTGGATCGATCCCGTATGCGACGAGGTCTCCACGGATCATCCGCTCTGCGAAGGCTTGCGGCAGGCTCTCCCGCGCGCGTGTCGCTGCCTTCCGCGCTTCGGCGAGACGTCGCGCCGTCTCTGCTTCGAAAGCCCGATACCGTTCGATGATCGGCAGGTCATCTGCGCGAAGCTCAATGTCCGCTGCGGTGACCCCGAAATGGGCGCCGCTCATGATCAAGCCGATCCGTTCGACAGGAACGGTGGCGAGCGGATCGTCGCTCGGCGTGATGCCGGGATGCCTGCACGCCTCTTGGTCATCATCGGGCAGGCTTGCCGTTGTCCATTCCCGCGGAAACAGGGCGGCCGCGGCCTCCCTCAGCGACCATCCTTCCGGCGGCGGCTCTGGCTTGGAGCTCATCGTGCGCCTTCCTGTAGCTTCTCCCGATCCTCAGCGGTGGGACCGCTGCCATTCACCTTTGCTTTGGCGAGACCGCGTTCGTGCTTAGATCCGCGGGGTTCCATCGGTGCTCCGCCGGGGGGACAAATCACGCTGGAACATCGCAAACGAAGGCAAAGGTCGTCAAATAAAAACACAACAAATAGAATTGCTTAACGGGTATCGATGGATTTCTGCAACCCTGGATAAGCCCCTCGGATGGCCTTGCCTGAGAAGGGCAGAAAGGGGCGGGGACCGGCGGAAAGGGAC
>JBMOJG010000869.1:0-1858 GCA_049316925.1 Alsobacter sp.
CGCCACACCGCCCGCTGTATCGAAGCCGTCCAGCGTCCCGGCCCGGGTCGTGCCGCCAATCGCCGGGATGCGTTTGATGTCGCTCTCGCGAACGCCACGCACCAGCACGCCGCCTGCCGCCGATGGCGACGAGGCCAGGGCCTGGCCCTCGACGAGCGGGAACGCAAAGCTCACGCCCTTGACCCCGTTCACCTGGTTGGTGACCTCGACAAAATCGGTGAACGGCTTGTCGATCGCGCCAAGAAAGACGTGGCCGTTGATGCCGACGATCTTGTTGAGTAGCTGGCTGCGGAATCCGTTCATCACCGACAGGACGATGATGAGGGTTGCGACCCCCAGCATGATTCCCGCAAACGAGAACCCCGCGATCACGGAGATGAACCCCTCGCGGCGGCGCGCCCGCAGATAGCGCGTCGCCACCATCCATTCGAATGGTGCGAAGGGGCGTGTGCCGCGACTGTTCTGGGCGGGTGGCGCCTCTGCCATGGAGCTCAGGCGCTCAGTTCGATGACGGCGTCCTCGACCGAGACGAGCCGACGCTCGCCGGTCGCCCGCCGCTTGAGCTCGACCTTGCCTTCCGCGAGGCCCTTCGGGCCAACCAGCACTTGCCAGGGCATGCCGACGAGGTCGGCCGAGGCGAATTTGGCACCGGGCCGCTCATCACGATCATCGTACAGCACGTCAAGGCCACGTGCGGTCAGGGCCCGGTACAGCATCTCGCAGGCCCCGTCTGTGCCGCTGTCGCCCACCCTGAGGTTGAGCAGCGCGATGTTGAAGGGCGCGATGGCATCCGGCCAGACGATCCCGGCGTCGTCATGGAAGGCCTCGATGATCGCGGGAACGAGGCGCGACGGGCCGATGCCGTAGGACCCCATGTGGACGGGCCGCTCCTGCCCGTCTGGACCGGCGACCACGGCCCGCATCGGCTCGGAATATTTCGTGCCGAAATAAAAGATATGTCCCACCTCGATACCCCGTGCACTGACGCGGCGCTCCTCAGGAACGGCGGCAAAGGCGGCCGCGTCATGCATTTCGCTGGTCGCCGCATAAGGAGTCGTCCAGGCGTCGACGATGCCCTGCAGGGCGGCGACGTCATCGAAATTCGTGTCGGCAGCCGGAATCGGCAGGTCAAGCACCGACTTGTCGCAGAACACCTCGCTCTCGCCGGTCGAGGCGAGGATGATGAACTCGTGGCTCAGATTGCCGCCGATCGGACCCGTGTCGGCCCTCATCGGCACCGACGTCAGCCCGAGCCGGTCGAATGTCCGCAAATAGGCCGCGAACATGCGGTTGTAGGCATGGCGGGCACCGGCCTCGTCGACATCGAACGAATAGGCATCCTTCATCAGAAACTCGCGCGACCGCATCGTCCCGAACCGAGGCCGGATCTCGTCGCGGAATTTCCACTGGATATGGTAGAGATTCAGCGGCAAGTCCTTGTAGGACTTGACAAACGATCGAACGATGCCAGTCACCATCTCCTCATTGGTGGGACCAAACAGCATCTCGCGATCATGCCGATCCTTGATGCGCAGCATCTCCTTGCCGTAGGCGTCATACCGTCCGGATTCACGCCACAGATCCGCGGACTGGATCGTCGGCATCAGGATCTCGACCGCTCCCGAGCGATTCTGCTCCTCACGCACGACGCGGTTGATCTTGTCAAGGACGCGCAGCCCGAACGGCAGCCAGGCATAGATGCCGGCTGCCTCCTGGCGGACGAGACCAGCCCGCAGCATCAGCCGGTGCGAGGCGATCTCGGCTTCCTTGGGAGTCTCGCGCAGGATGGGCATGAAATAACGGGAAAGGCGCATGACAGGTCCAGATTCGCATGGCGCGGGAGACTCGCGCTGATCTC
>JBMOJG010000870.1:0-1857 GCA_049316925.1 Alsobacter sp.
CCGTCTGGTAGGCCACCAGCGCGTAGGCGGCGGCGTGCGACTTGTTGAAGCCGTAATCGGCGAACTTGGCCAGCAGGTCGAAGATCGTGTCGGCCGATCCGGGATCGAGGCCACGGTCGACGGCGCCGGTGACGAAGCGTTCGCGCTGGACCTCCATCTCGGCCTTGATCTTCTTGCCCATGGCACGGCGCAGAAGGTCGGCTTCGCCCAGGGAGTAACCCGAGAGCAGCTGGGCGATCTGCATCACCTGCTCCTGGTAAATGATGACGCCCTGGGTTTCGCGGAGCACCGGCTCGAGCATGGGATGCAGGTAGTCGGGTTCCTCCTCCCCGTGCTTGCGGGCGCAGTAAACGGGAATGTTGGCCATCGGGCCCGGACGGTACAGTGCGACCAGCGCGATGATGTCCTCGAACCGGTCGGCCCGCATCTCGGCAAGGGCCTTTCGCATGCCAGCCGATTCCAGCTGGAACACCGCCACCGTCTCGCCGCGGCCCAGCATCTCGAAGGTGCGTTTGTCGTCGAGCGGGATCGCGGCCAAGTCGAGCACGATCCCGCGCCGGGCGATGAGGTCGACGGCCGTCTTGAGCACGGTGAGGGTCTTCAGGCCGAGGAAGTCGAATTTCACCAACCCGGCCGGCTCGACCCATTTCATGTTGAACTGGGTCACCGGCATGTCGGATTTCGGGTCACGATAGAGCGGCACCAGCTTGTTGAGCGGCCGATCGCCGATGACGATGCCGGCCGCGTGGGTGGAGGCGTGGCGATAGAGGCCTTCAAGCTTCTGGGAGATCTCCAGCAGGCGGGCGACGACGGGCTCCTCATCGGCGGCGGCGCGCAGGCGCGGCTCCCCCTCGATCGCCTGCGCCAGCGTCACCGGATTGGCCGGGTTCTGCGGCACCAGCTTGGTCAGCTTGTCGACCTGGCCATAGGGCATCTGCAGCACGCGGCCGACATCGCGCAGGACGCCGCGGGCGAGCAGCGTGCCGAAGGTGATGATCTGGGCCACCCGGTCCTGACCGTAGCGAGTCTGGACATAGCGGATCACCTCATCGCGGCGCTCCTGGCAGAAGTCGATGTCGAAATCGGGCATCGACACGCGCTCGGGGTTGAGGAAGCGCTCGAACAACAGCCCGAAACGGAGCGGATCGAGATCGGTGATGGTGGTCGCATAGGCGACCAGCGATCCCGCACCTGAGCCGCGGCCCGGACCGACAGGAATGTCGTGGGCCTTGGCCCACTGGATGAAGTCGGCCACGATCAGGAAGTAGCCTGGATATTTCATCCGCTCGATCACCGCGAGCTCGAAGTCAAGGCGGTCACGGTAGGTCTGCTCGCTGAGGCCTGGCGCCGGGCCGTGGGCGGCGAGGCGGGCGTCAAGGCCGGCAATCGCCTGCCGGCGCAGTTCCGCCGCCTCGGCGGCAATGGCCGCCTGCGGATCAGCGTCCGAACCCGTCGTGAAGCGCGGCAGGATCGGCTTGCCGGTGCGCGGCCGGACGCGGCATCGCATGGCGATCTCGATGGTATTGCCGGCGGCTTCGGGCAGGTCGCGAAACAGCGCCACCATCTCGGCGCGGGTCTTGAAGTCATGCTGGGGCGTCAGCCGGCGGCGCTCGGTGTCGGATACCAACCGCCCCTCGGCCACGGCGAGCAGTGCGTCATGGGCGCCGTAATCGTCGGCCTTGGCAAAGAACGGTTCGTTCGAGCCCACCAGCGGCAGGCCCATCCGGTAGGCGAGTTCGAGCAAGGCTGGCTCGAGCCGGCGTTCCTCGTCGAGACCGTGGCGCTGGATCTCGACATAAAGACGATCGCCGAACGCCTCTTTCAGTGCCGCCAGCCGACTCTCGGCGAGTTCGGACT
>JBMOJG010000871.1:0-1857 GCA_049316925.1 Alsobacter sp.
GACCATGCCCGATACGCGCTGGGCCCGCTGCGACATCAAGACGGTGATGCTGTTGCCGGCGGTGCTCGCCAAGGAGGCCGCGCGCGAGGAGGGGGCTCAGGAGGCCTGGTTCGTCGACGAGCAGGGCTTCATCACCGAAGGCGCATCGAGCAACGCCTGGATTGTCCGCGGCGACCGCATCCTCACGCGGGCCTGCGACAGCGAGATCCTGCGCGGCGTGACCCGCACCACCACCTTCGATGTCATTCGCGCCCAGGGCTGGGAGGTGGTCGAGCAGCCGTTCACACGCGACGAGGTCGCGACGGCATCGGAGGCGTTCATTACCTCTGCGACCACGATCGTCACGCCGGTGGTCCGCGTCGATGGCCGCCCCGTCGGCGACGGCAAACCCGGCCCGGTCGCGCTCGCCCTGCGCCACGCTTTCCACGATCTGGCCGAGCGGACAGTGATCTGAACCGCGTCAACCGCCAGTACACCGTTCAGCCAAAAAAGATTGGTCCAAGCCGGCTTGCTGCTATGCAACAACGCGTGGAATGTGTGTAGACTGGCTGAATTGGGTCAGGCTATCTGATCGTAGCCGAACGCAGGTGCGTTGGGTTACGCTAAGGCCAGACGGTACAGTGACGAGTGGCGGACCGGTCAAGCTCCTGCGGCGATCCGGTTCGCTGAAAAAGAACATGCAGGCGAACGGATAAGAACAATGGCTGCTGAGCGCGCGCAAAGCCTACAGGACACCTTTCTCAATCACGTCCGTAAGAACAAGATTCCGCTCACGATTTTCCTCATCAATGGCGTCAAGCTGCAGGGCATCGTGACCTGGTTCGACAATTTCTGCGTGCTGCTGCGCCGCGACGGCCAGTCGCAACTGGTCTACAAACACGCCATCTCGACCATCATGCCGTCCGCGCCCGTGCAGCTGTACGAGCCGGAAGCGGACGAGGATTGACGCTTTCCGCATCGTCATCCTCCTCGGGCCTGGCCCGAAGATCAGAGGTTGATGTGGACTTTGCGTCCGGGATGGCCCTCCGGCCGACGGGTGCCTATTTGTCAATCAGCACCGGACCATCCGATCCTCGGGTCAAGCCCGAGGTGGACGACCCGGAGAAAGCGTTCCGACACCCTTGGCTTCCCATCTGATCGACCACGCCGTCCCACTGATCCGGGCCGTCGTCATCCATCCCGAACGCTCCGGCACCGGTGCGAGCGAGAGTTCGCGCCAGTCTCTGGAGCGGTTGCAGGAGGCTGTGGGCCTGGCCCGCGCCCTCGATCTGGACGTGCGCGCCGAAGAGATCGTGCGCATTCGCAAGGTCACCCCCGCCACCCTGTTCGGCTCCGGCAAGGTCGAGGAGCTTGAGGCCCTGGTGCTGGCCGCCGAGGCCGAGGCGGTGGTCGTCGATGACGACCTGTCGCCCGTGCAACAGCGCAATCTGGAAAAGGCCTGGGACTGCAAGGTCATCGACCGGACCGGTCTGATCCTCGAAATCTTCGGCCGCCGTGCCCGGACCAAGGAAGGCCGGCTGCAGGTCGAGCTGGCGCGGCTGGACTATGAGAAGTCCCGCCTCGTCCGCACCTGGACCCACCTGGAACGGCAGCGCGGCGGTGCGGGCACGATGGGCGGTCCCGGTGAGACCCAGATCGAACTGGACCGGCGGATGATCGCCGACCGAATCGTCAAGCTGAAGGTCGAACTGGAAGAGGTGCGCCGCACCCGCGGCCTGCACAGGAAACAGCGCCAGAAGGTGCCGTTCCCGACCATCGCCCTGGTCGGCTATACCAATGCGGGCAAGTCGACCCTGTTCAACCGGCTGACGGGCTCGGAGGTGTTCGCCAAGGACCTGCTGTTCGCCACCCTCGACA
>JBMOJG010000872.1:0-1855 GCA_049316925.1 Alsobacter sp.
ATCGAGAATGCCATCGTATAGGACCACGACACACCGACGGAATCGAACACTTGATTGACCAATGCAACCTGCAAGGTTCTGCTGCTCGTATCCGGCGCGAATACGGCGACCGTGATATAGTCGTTCCACGTCGTGATGAAGCCGAGCACGCCGGTGGCGGCGAGGCCCGGCCGGATCGGTGGTAGGATCAGGCGCGTCACGATCTGCGGCCTCGTCGCGCCGTCGACGAGCGCGGCCTCGTCGATCTCCACCGGCACCGCCTCGACGAAACCCTGGATGAACCAGACGGTCTGGGGCGCCAGCCGCGCCGCCGAGATGACGATGATGACCAACTGGTTGTTCAGCAGGCCGAGCTTGTCGAGCAGATAGTAGGTCGGCACCAGCAGTGCGACGCCCGGCACCATCGAGGTGGCCAAGATGACCAGCATCAGCGTTGCCTTGCCGCGGAACTGAAAGCGCGCCGCCGCATAGCCGGCAGGGATCGCGACCAGAATGGCGAGGCCGACAGCGCCGAACGAATAGAGGAACGAGTTGAACAATTCGATCGCGAATGTCCGATGCGTGAAAACGTCGCGATAGGCTTCGAAGGTCACCGGGTCTGGCGCCAATGTTGGCGGGAGAGCGACGGCCTTGGTCTCGGTCTTCAAGGACGTCGAAACCGCCCACAGGATCGGCAGGGTCACGATGACGAGAAAGGCAAACGCTCCGGCAAGAAGCGTCGCGCGGCGGGCAGACGTGATCCCGATTGTCGAGGAGAATGCGCTCATGCGGAGACGCGCCCGGTCAGCCGCACATAGAGCGCACCCAGCGCGATATTGATGCCGAGAACGATGATCGATGCCGCCGCGGCCGGCGCCACGTTCTGCGCTTGCACGGTCTGGCGGAAGATGTCGAAGCTCCAGGTCGTCGTGGAGCCGAGCGGCCCTCCGCCCGTGAGCACGATGATCAGCGTCACGAGTGTCAAGTAGAGGATGGCGAGCGCCAGCAGGGTGCTGCCCAGCATCGGGGCGATATGTGGCAGCGTCACATAACGGAGCTTGGCGATCGTCGCTCCGCCATCGATCTCGACCGCTTCGTACAGCTCCTTCGGAACCGCCTGGAGCGCCGCCGTCATCATCACCATCACATAGGGAAACGACCACCAGACGGTCGCGACGATGACGAAAAGTAGCGCGACGCCGGGATCGCCGAGCATCAAGCCCGGCGAGAGCCCGGCATTGGTCAGGCCATATGCCAGAGGCCCAAAGGAAGGATTGAGGATCCAGAGCCAGATCGTGCCGACCACCGCCATGGACAGCGTCCAGGGAAGCAGCCCGACCACGCGCAGGGCAGCCCCTACGCGTCCGATATCGTTCATCACCAGAGCCGCCACGAGCCCGATCGGCCCGACCAGGCAGAGCGAGCCGAAGACGTAAAGCAGCGACGTCCAGGATATCTCGCGGAAGTCGCGCGAGCCGAGCGCTTCGGCGTAGTTGCGCAGCCCGACGAACTCTCGCAGTTCGAAATATTGCGATTTGTGCAGGCTCATCCAGGCGACGAAGCCGGTCGGATAGAGCGTGACCACCAGAAGGAGAACAACCACCGGAGCGAACCACGGCCAGTGGCGCGGCGGCGCCGACGCTACCATACTGGGCGCCATCGCGCTGGATCTTGCCGCGTAAGGCATCGTCGCCATGCGGTCTTTCCTCGCCCTGGAACCCCGCACTTCGGCAGGCTGGAAGCCTTATAACCGAACACTGTTCTGCAATACAAGCATAATGAACCGCCCCGGGTTTGCCGGAGGCTCCAACTCCTGAGAAAGTGGAGCCATGACGAGCAAGACGACGAACAAGTTTTCGCCTGAGGTGCGGGCCCG
>JBMOJG010000873.1:0-1850 GCA_049316925.1 Alsobacter sp.
CCATCGCCCGCGCCATGGCGCTGTCGCCGAAATTCGTGGTGCTGGACGAGCCCACTTCGGCGCTCGACATGTCGGTGCAGGCGCAGATCGTCGACCTGCTGCGCGACCTGCAGGCGCGGCGCAACCTCGCCTATCTGTTCATCAGCCACGACCTGCGGGTGGTGCGGGCGCTCGCCAGCCATGTGGTGGTGATGCAGAACGGCAAGGTGGTGGAGCAGGGCCCGGCCGACCAGGTGTTCGACGCGCCGCAGACCGACTACACCCGCGCCCTGTTCGCCGCGGCGTTCCGGCTGGAGACGGCCGACGCGGGCGTGGTGCGGGAATGACCGCGCGGAGGGCGCTTCTGATCGTGCTCGATTCGGCCGGCTGCGGCGGAGCCGAGGACGCGGAAGCCTATGGGGACGCCGGCGCCGACACGCTGGGCCACATCGCGCAGGCCTGCGCGACCGGCGGCGGCGACCGCGCCGGGCTGCGCGCCGGACCGCTGACCCTGCGGTTCATGGCCGGACTCGGCCTCGGGGCCGCGATGCAGGCCTCGACCGGACGCCTCGCCGCGCTGGCCGCTGAAGGGCCGCCGCAGGGGCGCTGGGGCTACGGGGTGGAGACATCGCGTGGCAAGGACACGCCTTCGGGCCACTGGGAGATCGCCGGCACGCCGGTCGATTTCGCCTGGGGATACTTTCCCGACACGCAGCCGGCCTTCCCGCCGGCGCTGGTGGCTGCGCTGGTGGCGGAGGGCGGGCTGCCCGGCATCCTCGCGGACCGGCACGCCTCGGGGACGCAGGTGATCGACGACTTCGGCGCCGAGCACCTGCGGACCGGCAAGCCGATCTGCTACACCTCGGTGGACAGCGTGCTGCAGATCGCCGCCCATGAGGAGGCGTTCGGACGCGAACGGCTCTACCGTCTGTGCGAGATCGGGCGGCGGCTGTGCGATCCGTTGCGCATCGGCCGGGTGATCGCCCGGCCGTTCACGGGCACGCCGGAGAGTGGCTTCGTCCGCACGGCCTACCGCCGGGATTTCGCGATGCCGCCGCCGGCCGGCACGCTCCTCGACCGGGCCACGGCCGCGGGTCGCTCGGTGGTGACGGTCGGCAAGATCGGCGACATCTTCGCCCACCGCGCCACCGGCCGGGAGGTGAAGGCCGCGGGCAACATGGCGCTGTTCGACGCCATGCTGGAGGCGGTCGAGGCCCTGCCCGACGGCGGATTTCTGTTCGCCAACTTCGTCGATTTCGACAGCGAATTCGGCCATCGCCGCGACGTGCCCGGCTATGCCGCCGCGCTGGAGGCCTTCGACGCGCGGCTTCCCGGCCTGGCGGCCCGGCTTCGTCCCGGCGATCTCGTGGTGCTCACCGCCGACCACGGCAACGACCCGACCTGGCGCGGCACCGACCATACGCGCGAGCATGTGCCAATCCTGGCCTTCGGCCCTGGCCTTGGCGCCGGCCCGCTCGGCCGGCGCGAGACGCTCGCCGACATCGGCGAGAGCGTCGCCGCCCATCTGGGCCTGGAACCGCATGCGCCCGGCCGTTCGTGGTGGTGATCGGCACAAGGCTTGCGTGTTGACGTTCCAGCAAGCTCGGCCCACGATAATCCGATGAAGGCCCCTCGGGCGCAGGCCACGGGGGGCTTCACCTTTTTGTACGTCTGCCTGGATCCCCCATGTCGGAGAATCGCTCCACACATATCCGCCTGACGTCGCATCCGGAGCCGGGTGCCGGTGTCTCGCGCTGGCCGATCGCATGGAGCGCAGACGGTGCGCAGGCGCGCGGTCCGGTCGTCGGATCGGTGACGACGCCCGGCGACCGCAACGTCATCGGCGCCTATGGGGGCGCCTATTCGCTCTA
>JBMOJG010000874.1:0-1844 GCA_049316925.1 Alsobacter sp.
GGCGGCCACACCCTGTGGTCGCTGGCCGGCGCCTGGAGCGTCAACGACGGAGCCACGGTCCTGCGGGCCAGCTTCGGCCAGGGCTTCCGCGCGCCGGGCCTCTATGAGCTCTACAGCGAGTACGGCAACACCGCCCTCAGCCCGGAAGAGTTCAACAGCTGGGACCTCGGCGTCGAGCAGCGGCTGGGCGCGGATGCGGTTGTCTCGGCGACGTACTTCCGGCGCGAGGCGGACAACGAGATCCGCTTCTACAGCTGCGCCTTCGGCTCGCCCGAGCCGCTCTGCAACCCGAACGGCGTCTTCCGGTTCGGCTACTACGACAACATCCAGAAGACGCAGACCAAGGGGCTGGAACTGTCGGGCCGCGCCGAGGCCGGGCCGCTGACCCTGAGCGGCAACTATACCTGGACGGAGGCGCAGAACGCCTCCGGCCCCAATGACGGCAATCAGCTGCCGCGCCGGCCCGAGCACATGGCCAACGCCTCGGCGACCTGGCGTTGGTCGGACGCGGTGACCACCACGGCGGCCGTCCGCTACGTCGGCGAGGCGTTCAACAACGACGCCAACACCGTGGTCATGGACGCCTACAGCCTGGTCGACCTGCGGGCGTCCTGGCAGGTCAGCGACACGATCGAGCTCTACGGCCGGGTCGAGAACCTGACGGACGAGGACTATGAGACCGCGCGGGGCTATGGAACGCCGGGACAGGGCGCCTTCGTCGGCGTCCGGGCCCGGTTCTAGGGATCAGCAGACTTGCCGGCGTTGGTGATCCAGGGCTGCGGGTCCGACGTCGGCAAGTCGGTGCTGGTCACCGGGCTTGTCCGGGGAGACGGGATTGGGGGCGTTCAGCTGCCATGCTATACCCTAAACCCAAAGGGCGGCCCCATCGGCCGCCCGTGGTCGTTTGAGCCATGCCCGCCGCCACCCTCCCCATCCCCGCCGAGCTCGAGGACGTCCAGGTCGTCACCTTCGGGTGCCGGCTGAACGCCTATGAGAGCGAGGCCATCCGGGCGCGGGCGACGGCGGACGGGCTGCAGGACGCGGTGGTGTTCAACACCTGCGCGGTGACCAACGAGGCGGTGCGCCAGGCACGGCAGGCGATCCGCAAGGCGCGGCGCGAGCGGCCGGGGGCCCGGCTGATCGTCACCGGCTGCGCGGCCCAGATCGACCCGCAGGCCTTCGCCGCCATGCCCGAGGTCGACCTGGTGCTGGGCAACGCCGAGAAGGCGGCTCCGGGCGCGCTGGGTGATACGTCGGCCCGGGTGCGGGTCAACGACATCATGTCGGTGCGCGAGACGGCCGGCCATCTGGTCGATGGGCTAAAGGATCGCGCGCGGGCCTATGTCGAGGTCCAGAACGGCTGCGATCACCGCTGCACCTTCTGCATCATCCCCTACGGCCGCGGGAACTCGCGGTCGGCGGCGGCCGGCGAGGTGGTTGAACAGGTCCGTCGGCTGACGGCCGAGGGCTACCGCGAGGTGGTGCTGACCGGCGTCGACATCACCAGCTGGGGCGCCGACCTGCCGGGCCAGCCGACGCTGGGCCAGCTGGTGGCGCGGATCCTGAAGCTCGTGCCGGACCTGCCGCGTCTGCGGCTGAGCTCGATCGACGCCGCCGAGATCGATCCCGACCTGATGCGGTGTCTCGCCGAAGAGCCCCGGCTGATGCCTTATCTGCATCTGAGCCTCCAGGCGGGCGACGACCTGATCCTCAAGCGGATGAAGCGCCGCCACCTGCGCGCCGACGCGCTGAAGCTGATCGCCGACGTCCGCGCCGTACGGCCCGACACGGCGTTTGGCGCCGACCTGATCGCCGGCTTTCCGACCGAGAGCGAGGCGGCGTTC
>JBMOJG010000875.1:0-1836 GCA_049316925.1 Alsobacter sp.
CACGCCGTCGCCGGCCTGGAACGCCGTCGGTGCAGCGACTCGCGTCGTTGGCCTGGCGGCCGGGCGGATCACGATCTTGCCGACATGGCCAGATGCCTGCATCAAGCGGAACGCAGCCTCCACTTCCTCGGGTTCAAAAACCCGATAGGGCAACGCAAGGAACGCGCCAGACGCGAAGGCGTCGGCCACCTTCTGCATCATGCCGACGACAAGTGCGGGCCGAGCCACGAGCAGCTGGTCCACGTCGACGCCGAAATAGCTGAGATTGCGGCGGAAGGGCCGCAGCCCCATCGCCGTGTTGGCGACGAAATCGCGCTTGCCGAGCTCGATGAACCGGCCGAACGGCTTCAGCAGCCGCAGGCTCGCCAGCATGGCTTCGCCGGCAAGCGAATTGAGCACAACGTCGATTTCGCCGATCTCGCGGGCGATGTCGTCGGCAAATGTCATCGATCGCGAATTGAAGACCTTCTCGGCGCCGAACAGGGTGACGAGGGCTTCCTTCTCCGGCGATCCGACGGTTGCGACGACGCGTGCGCCAAGGTGGCGCGCAACCTGGATGGCGGCGAGGCCGACGCCGCCGGCCGCGCCGTGGATCAGAACCCACTCGCCCTTGGTCAGGCGCGCGGTTTCAACCAGCGCATACCAGGCCGTGAGGTAGGCAACCGGGATCGTTGCGGCGGCTTCCAGAGCCAGCCCCTGCGGCACGGGAACGCAAACGTCTGCCGCGACCGTCACATGGCTGGCAAAGGCTTCTGCGGCGAAGCCCATGACCGTGTCGCCGACCCGCACGGACGAGACGCCGGGTCCGGCCGTGACAACAACGCCCGCGAACTCGAATCCGAGAACCGCGCCCGCGAGCCCTTCGTCGAGCACATCGTCGTCGAGCAGGCCGTTGGCCAGCATCACGTCACGGAAGTTCAGCCCCGTGGCCCGGACCTCGACCTCGATCTCATGCTCTGCCGGCGCCCGGCGGTCCCTGGCGACCCAGGCCATGCGGGACAGGGCGCCTGGTGACGGCAACTGCAGCACGGTCCCGCCGGAAACCGGGGCTGCCCACGCCGGATCGCTGCCCTGCGAGATTCGCCGGACCTCGGTCCGGCGCGGCGTCAGCCGGATCTCGCGTTCATTCCCAGGCGAACCAAGCAGCGTGTAGAGCCGTGCCGTGGCATCCGCCAGCGACAGTTCCGGCGCGATATCGACCAGGCGAAGGTCGATCGCCGGATACTCGTTCATCGCCACACGCGCATAGCCCCACACCGCATGCGCGACAGGGCTGCGCGGGTTGTCGGCGCGTGATTCAAGCCCGCTGGTGACGATCCACAGGCGCGCGCGCACCTTCTGGGCGCTGAGGATGCTCAAGGTTTCGGCAATCTGGCCGATGCATCGCACGACCCGATCCGACGCCGGAAGCGAGGTTTCGGCACCCCGGTCGCGTGTCGCCGCATCGATCACGCAGATGATCTGGAACGGACGGTCCGGATTCTGCGCCTCGATCGCTTCCGCGAGTGCTCCAGGCTCCATCCCGGCCGAGAAAGTGACGGCGGTCTCGTCTTCGCCGCCCGCCGCCCGCGCAATGGCGGCGCGCCACCGCCGGCCGGCCAGTTCGTCGTCGCAGGCTACGATCACTGGATCGACAGTCGGCACGGATGCAGGCGCGCGGGCTGTGGCCCAGACCAGTTCCCCCAGCCCGTTCGCCAGGGCGACGGTCTCGGCCCTGACCCGGCCGCACGAGGCCAGCACACGGTCGAGATCGCCGGGCGCAATCCCGAGGTTTTCGGCTGCGTCACCCTGAGCACCGTCAGTCGGTTTGCCGACCAGCAGGCAGGTCGCCAGCGT
>JBMOJG010000876.1:0-1836 GCA_049316925.1 Alsobacter sp.
GACATGCTGGGCGTCACCACCGAGACCCGCGCCCAGATGAACTATGCCGGCTCGCGCATGGCGCCCTGGCTTGGTCACACCATGGTCTCGCGCCAGGAAGTGGCGCGGCCCCTGCTGACGCCGGGCGAGGTCATGCAGCTCCCGCATGCCGACGCGCTGATCCTGACCGGCGGCGCACCGCCCATCCGCGCAAAGAAAGTGCGCTACTTCGCAGAACCGCTGTTCAAGGCGCGCTTGCGGCCGCCCTTCGCCTCCGCTCGTCATTCGCCGAAGGGCCTTCCAACGGCCTGGTCCGGCCTCATCGCGTCCACGACGCCGCTCCCGCCGTCCTCGCAGGCGACGTCGTCCAGGCGCGCACGCGGTCCCGGCCATGCACAGGCTCAGGACCAGAACGAACAGTCGCTGCAGCAAGCGTTCAATTTCGGGTCGCCCGCTGCGGGCGAGCCGGCACAAGCGACCAGCAGTGAATCGCAGGCGACACCGCAATCGTCCGACGGTCTTGGAGCTGCGGTCACCGGGCCCGGCCTTGCGGGAACCCTCTTCGCCTTCAACCCCGAACATTTCGACACGGATGTCTGAGCTCATGCCGCGCGCCAAGATTACGGCCTACATCAACCAGGATCTCGTCGCCGCGATGCGACGCCTCGCCGTGCACCAGGGTCGCAGTTCGTCAGACGTGCTGGAGGATGCCGTCCATCGCTTCTTCGATGCGACGCACCAGGAGGGCGAGCATCATGCCCTGATGGCGCGCTTCGACCGGATCATGGCGCGGCTTGCCCTGCTCGAGCACGGCCAGGAGACACTGTTCGAACTGACTGCACACACGACGCGGTTCGTGATGAGCGTCTCGCCCGACATTCCGGAGATGGACAAGGCGGACGTCAACGCGCGCGGGTCGGAGCGCTTCCGCAATGTCATCGCCGCCATGGTTGCCAAGCTCCGCACCGGCCGCAGCATTCTGCGCGACCAGTTCGGTCCGACCATCGCGCATTCGGCTGCCGACCGCAGTGCAGGAGCAGCCGCCGAATGAGCAACACCGTTCCTCAACACGACGCGTCGCGCGGCCATGATCCCTCGCGTGGCCTGGCCATGCTGACCACGGCGCTTGGGGCCGAGGTCGCCGCCATGCTGGAGGCGCCTGACACGATCGAGATCATCGCCAACCCGGACGGTCGTCTCTGGCTTGAAAAGCTTGGCAAGGGCCGGATTGCGACCCCGTACCGGCTTGAAGCGACAGAAACCGAACGGGTGATCCGTCTTGTCGCCACGCTCACCGGCACCGAGGTCAATCGCGACACGCCGATCGTCTCAGCAGAACTTCCGCCCATCGCTGGTGGGAGAGGGGGCGAACGGTTCGAAGGCGTCCTGCCGCCGGTCTCGCGCGCGCCCTGCTTTGCCATCCGCAAGCCAGCGGCACGCGTGTTCACGCTCGACGACTATCAGGCCTCAGGCGTCATCACCCCAGAACAGGCCGCCACACTTCGGCGCGCGATCCGCGACCACGCCAACATCTTGGTCGCGGGCGGCACGGGCTCGGGCAAGACGACACTCGCCAACGCCCTGCTACATGAGATCACCCAACTCGGCGAGCGCGTGGTCATTCTTGAAGACACACGCGAGCTGCAGTGCGCGGCAGAAGATGTGGTCGCGCTGCGGACGCAACCCGGATCGGTCTCCCTGTCGGACCTGGTGCGCTCCACCCTCAGGCTTCGTCCTGACCGCATCGTTGTGGGCGAAGTGCGAGGTCCTGAAGCCCTCGACCTGCTCAAGGCGTGGAACACGGGTCACCCCGGCGGCATCGCGACCCTTCACGCCAACTCGGCGCATGCGGCCCTT
>JBMOJG010000877.1:0-1832 GCA_049316925.1 Alsobacter sp.
TACGACCTCGATCCCGACAGCACCATCGCGGTGCCGGCGAGCTGGACCTGCGTGCGGCCGGAGTGGCGGTACTTCGAGGGTGGCGCCTGGTACACGCGATTCTTCACCCATGAGCCCGGCCCCGGGAGGGAACGGCTGGTGCTGCGCGTCGGCGCGGCCGCCTATGAGGCGCGGGTGTTCCTCAACGGCCGCTTTGTCGGCTCGCACCGCGGCGCGTCAACGCCGTTCTGCATCGAGCTGACCGACGCGCTGGAGCACGGCGAAAACCGGCTGCAGATCCAGGTCGACAACCGGCGCCGGCCGGAGCGGGTGCCGATGCACCATTTCGACTGGTTCAACGATGGCGGCCTGTACCGCGAGGTCGACCTCGTGGCGCTGCCGGGGGTGTTCATCCGCCATGCCGGGGTGGCGCTGGTGCCGGACGGGAGCTTCGGCCGAATCGCGCTCGACGTGGCGCTGTCGGACCCGGTCGACGGGACCGCGACCGTGACGATCGCGGGATTGGGACTGAGCGTCCCGGTTCCCGTCGTGGCCGGGAGGGGGCGTTGCGTGGTCGACGCACGACCGGCGCTGTGGTCGCCCGAGACCCCGCACCTGCATGATGTGGTCACGACCTTTGGCGACGACCGTGTCACCGACCGCATCGGCTTCCGCGAGATCCGCCGGGATGGGCACGACATCCTGCTGAACGGTCGCCCGATCTGGCTGCGCGGAGTTTGCGTGCACGAGGATGACGTCACAGTCGGCAAGGTTGCCACCGAGGAGGATTTGCGGCGGCGCTTTGCCGATGCGCGCGACCTCGGCTGCACCGTGATGCGCCTCGCCCACTACCCGCATCACGAGCGCACGGCGGAGATTGCCGACGAGACCGGCATGCTGCTGTGGGCGGAAATCCCGGTCTACTGGGCCATCGATTTCGACAATCCCGACACCTATGCGGATGCGGAGAACCAGCTCCTCGAGCTGATCCGGCGCGATCACAACCGGGCGTCGGTGGTGCTGTGGGGCGTCGGCAACGAGAACGCCGACACGGATGCGCGCTACCGCTTCATGAGCGGCCTTGCCGAGACCGCACGGGCGGCCGACCCGACCCGGCTGGTGGCGGCCGCCTGCCTGATCAACCGCGAGGCCTTCCGGATCGAGGATCGCCTCGCCGCCCATCTCGACGTGATCGGGCTCAACGAGTATTTCGGCTGGTATGAACCCGGCTTCGAGGGGCTGGAGCGGCTGATCGCCAATTCCAGCCCCGACCGCCCCGTCGTCATCAGCGAGACCGGAGCGGATGCCGTCGCGGGGCGGCGCGGTCCGGCATCGGAGCTGTTCACCGAGGACTGCCAGGCGGCCGTGCTGGCCGGCCAGATTGCCGCGGTCCGCGACGTGCCGTGGATCCGCGGGTTCTTTCCCTGGTTGCTGTATGATTTCCGTTCGCCGCGACGGCAGACGGCGGTGCAGCGGGGCATGAACCGCAAGGGCCTGATCGCCGAGGACAAGCGCACCCGCAAGCTCGCCTTCGAGACCGTGGCGCACTTCTATGGCAACCTCGCCGCGGCCGACAAGGCCGGCTAGCGCGACTCCATCCCGCCGCCAACAGGCAGACCATCGGAAACGCCCGCAGCCCCTGTCACCGGATCGTCATGGAGGCGTGCGAGCCAGTCGCTCCGCCGGGAGGACCACATGGCCAAGCAGCTCGGGCCCGAGCCCGTGATCGACCCTACCGCGACCGTGCGTGCCAGCACGCTCGGGCGCTACACGGAGGTGGGCGCCCGCACCAGCGTGGTGGAGACCCAGTTCGGCGACTATTCGTACATCGTGCAGGACAGCGACATCATCTA
>JBMOJG010000878.1:0-1828 GCA_049316925.1 Alsobacter sp.
TTCTCCGAGCCGAGTGCGATCCACGCGATCAACCCGGTGAACGGCGACAAGAAGAGCGGCATGATCACCAGCATGTCCAGCACGCCCTTGAACGGGACGTCGGTGCGGCCGACCAGGAGCGCCATCGCGACGCCGACCACCAATGAGAGCGCGGTGACCACCAGCGCGAGCACGATCGCATTGATCAGCACCGACAGGTACGCCCAACTGGCGTAGACCGCGGTCACCGCCACGAGGCTGCGGCGGCTCGACAGTCCGGTGCGCGTCTCCGCGTAGAACGCGGCGTCGATGGTGTAGGCGAGCGGCAGCAGCACGATCACCGCGACGAACGCGGCGAGCAGAAGCCAGGCGATGCGGTCGAACGGCAGCGCGAGGCGGCGCCGGGGCGCCGCCAGGCTCGCGGCGGGCGAGGCGGTCGCCGCCACGCTACCGGGCGTCTCGGAGGATCTTCGCCCAGTTGTCCATGTCCTTGTGGTAGTCGGCGTCCCAGCGCTTGAAGTCGACGTCGTAGCGCTGCTTGATCGGCTTGTACCAGGGCTCCTTCGTCACCTTGCGGGTGTCCTCCATGCCCTCCAGCGTGGTCGCGGTGCCGTAGGTCTGTTGTAGCGCCTGCGCGCCGGCCGTGCTGATCGACCAGTTCTGGAACAGCCTTGCGGCGTTCGGATGCGGCGCGTACTTCGAGACCGCCTGCCACGAGTT
Organism: Alsobacter sp.; assembly: GCA_049316925.1. Lineage (GTDB taxonomy): Bacteria > Pseudomonadota > Alphaproteobacteria > Rhizobiales > Beijerinckiaceae > Alsobacter. The sequence goes on from JBMOJG010000878.1 coordinate 700, forward strand.
GCCCCATTCCGGCGTCGGCGTCGGGCGGATCCAGCGGATCGGAGCCCCCTGGGCGTACTTGGTGTTGGCGACGCTCTCCCAGGTCCAGAAGGTGAAGTCGTGCTCGCCGGCGATCACCCGGTCGAGCCCGACCAGGATCTCGGAGTAGACCGTCGGCTTCTGGGCGGCGACCGCCCTGAGGAACTCCGGCCCGTATTCCTTCGACAGCTTCGGGTCCAGGAACATGTGGATGCCGGCGTAGCAGACCCCGCACTTCATCGTGGTGACCGCGAAGCGGCCCTTGAAGCGCGGGTCGAGCACGCCCTTCCAGCTCGACTCGAGGATCTTCACCTCCTCGGCCGAGACCTTGTTCACGTTGTAGACGATCGCCATGTCGGTCGTATACGGCGCGAACGCGTGGTTGCCGATGCGGAACGCCTTCGGCACCTTGTCGGACTCGGGCGGGCGCCACTCGACCAGGTGGCCGTCGCGGATCAGCTCCTCCATGCTCGGGAAGTCGCTGATGTGCACCACGTCGACCATGTGGCGCTTGGCCTGCGTCTCCTGCATGAAGCGCTGGTACTGCGCGACGCCGACGATCCGCAACGTCTCGACCGAGATGCCCGGGTACCGCTTCATGAACACGTCGGCCACCGCCTTCATCGGCTCGAGCGGACCGCTGACGTACCAGACGAGCGTGCCCTCCTTCTTCGCGGCGTCGTAGAGCTTCGCTTCGTCTTTCGGATCGGGGAAGGTCTGGGCGGTGGCGGACGCGGCGAAGGCGCCGAGCCCCGCTGCGACGAGGCCCGCACCGAGCGCGAGCAGGGAGCGCCGGATCATGCGCATCGGGTGTCTCCGTGTGTCGTTGTGCCGGCGGGACCGGTCGCCCCGCCTGCTTCGTAGGCTACAAGCCTTCGGGAAAGAATACGCTGATTCGTTTCGAAATGGGAACCGGTCCGTTCGAAGCGCCGCGCCCGGCGTGCTACGGTCGACCGCAGGAGGCATGCGCGGCCGGCCCGACCGACCGCGCGACACCATGGCAGGTCCGCACCGCAGCCGCGTCTCTATGGTGGCCGCCTACGCGACGCGGCAAGGCGAGCACCCGGGGCGCTCGGCCTGGGATCTCGGCGTCGAGGCGTACAGCGGGGCG
>JBMOJG010000879.1:0-1826 GCA_049316925.1 Alsobacter sp.
AGGCCATGCAGCGCCGCGGCGTGCGCGTTTCGGTGGTGTCCACCATCGCCTCGCCGGCGCCGATGGTGGCCGACGAGCTGCGGTGGCAGGCCGACGAGTTCATCGACATCGTCACCCTGATCCCGCGGGTTGGCCGCGACCCGTCCGAGCGAGCGGAACGCCCGGCCCGGACCTTCGAGCGGCGGCCCTCAGCCCCCGGTGACGGAACCGACGACGGGGTGTAAACGGCGACCCATGGTCGCCGATCCTTCTGTCGAATCTCCCCTGCCCGCCGGCCACGAAACGGCCGGTCCGCCTCTTTTTGACCGGCACAATCCCGGTCGCGACTGCATGCTCTGCCCGCGGCTGGTGGCGTTCCGGCACGAGGCCCGGGCCCGCGATCCCGGCTGGCACAATGCGCCGGTGCCGAGCTTCGGCGACGACCAGGGAAGGCTGCTCGTGGTCGGCCTGGCGCCCGGCCTGAAGGGCGCCAACCGCACCGGACGCCCATTTACGGGCGACCATGCGGGCGAGCTGCTTTATGCCACGCTCGGCCGTTTCGGCTTTGCCGACGGCCATTTCGAGGCGCGGCCGGATGACGGGCTGCGGCTTGTCGATGCATGCCTGACCAATGCGGTGCGCTGCGTGCCGCCGCAGAACAAGCCGACGGGGGGCGAGATCGCGACCTGCCGGGGCTTCCTCGCCGGCACGATCGCGGCTCTGCCGCGTCTTCGCGTCATCGTGGCGCTCGGGCGGATCGCCCATGAGTCGACCCTGCGGGCGCTCGGCGAAAAGCCCGACCGGCACCGTTTCGCCCATGCGGCCCGGCATCGGGTCGGTGCGCTGTCGCTTTACGACAGCTACCACTGCTCGCGCTACAACACGAACACCGGACGGCTGACCGAGGCGATGTTCCACACGGTATTCGCCGCCGTGCGGGCCGAGCTCGACGGCCCGGCCTCGGACTGAGCGCCGTCAGTGCGCGCTCGTCAGGCCGACGCGGCGAATTTGCCGAACACCATGTCGGGGGCGCTGGTGTTGTGGCGCGACGCCACGGTGCGGCCGGCCCAGAGCTCGACGGCATCGCCGCCCTTGTAGTCCAGCACCGGTGCCTCGCCCCAGCCCTTGGCGCCAGTCGCCCGCCAGGCGATCCGGGCGACGTCGCAATTGTGCTCGGTGGCGTACATCGAGCGCAGCGAAGCGAACGGCAGATCGCCACCGACGGGTTTCTCCAGCGCCACGTCGACGGCAAGGTGGTCCTGGTCCAGCGCCGACACCGTCAGGGTGGCGCTGCCGCCCTGCGTGAACGCCAAGGTGAAGCGGCGGTTCTGCGGGTCGAAGACGATTTCGCGCAGCGCCACGATGGGCCGCTCCTGGATCTCGACCGGGCCGACCAGGAACGAGCTGCCATAGGCTGACCAGCGCATGTGTGGCGGCGGCAGCGGCCGGATGCGCCAGTAGCCGTCGGGCGGATAGACCACCAGCACCTCCTCGGCGCGCTCGCGAAAGCGCACCCAGAGCTGCACGACGTGGAAGCCGGTCTCGACCCGGTCGCCGACCCGGATCGGCACCGTGTTGGGCCGCCAGAACGACGGATAAGTATAGCCGGTCAGCCACAGTTCGGGCGATTCCGCGAAGGTCTGGCGGCGGGCATTGGCGGCAAAGACCGGGTCGCTGGTCATGTCGCAGCTGGTGAAGTCCGGCGCCCAGCGGTCGGCCACGATCATGCCGATGAAGGCCGGGTGGATCGCCTGGATGCGGAAGGAGCGCACCTGCGGTGACAGGAAGGACAGCTCGATATTGTCCTTCTCGGCACACAGCACCGGCTCGCTGCGGTTGAGCACCCG
>JBMOJG010000880.1:0-1821 GCA_049316925.1 Alsobacter sp.
CTGCACCATCCGGAACGTCCGCCGGTCACGGTCAAGCTCGACATACGCAACCATTTCGACGAACAGGCGCGGCCGGTCGCCTGGCACCAGCCCGAGATCGAAGCCCTCCGCCTCGCGCGGCAATTGGGCGAAGACGGGCTCCAGCGCCTCCTTGAGCATTTCCAGCCGCGCGACCTCGGCACCGCGCAGTTCCGCCGCAGCTGCTGACCGTTCGGCAACTTCGACGCGGGCGCGCCGCATGGCGGATTTGAGCTCGGGTCCAGGCGCCCGCTCGGGCGAAGGCACCTTGGGAAAGGCGAAGACCGGATCGTCCATGGCACAGCACTCGATTCGGGTCTGAAGAAACGGGTAGGGTGAACAGAAGATAAACGTTCCGTCCCTCGACGCCAAGGGCTCGGTCCCCGTTGGTCACAGGCCCTATGGCAGGCACTCTCGTGCGGAACAGGATCGCGACTGCCCTGTGCGGCAACGCACATCGGTGCACTGCGTCCAGCGGCATTGTCATCAGCAGCGGATTGATGACCCCGCGAGACCCCTCGAGTTTTTGGCCGCCGGCATGTCCGGTGGCCTTTTTTCTTGTGGGCGGGACCAGCCCGCCGCGCCTGCACTGTCCGACAGAAAAACCGCTTCGATTGTCTGCGGTGTGCGCCAGCGCACATCCACGGGGTAGACAATCCGCGAGACTTGCATGCGACGGATCAATGATCCGTGGTACCCCCTTCCCTTGCGGCCGCCGGCCTCACCGGCGGCCGCTTTTTTGTGCGTCGAATCGTCCGGGATTTTTCCAGCCGATCCTGGCCTCAGATGCAGCGGCCACCATCGACCTGCAGGACCGTTCCGGTCACCATCTCGGCCTCGTCCGACGACAGGAACACCGCCGCATTGGCGATGTCCTGGGCGGTGGACAGACGTCCCCACGGGATCGATGCCTTGAAGGCGGCGCGCTTTTCCGGCGTGTCCTCGCCCATGAAGGTGGCGAGCAGCGGCGTCTCGCCCGCCACGGGCGCCAACGCGTTCACCCGGATGCGGTCGGGCGCAAGCTCGACCGCCATCGACTTCGACATCAGGTTTACGGCCCCCTTGGAGGCGTTGTACCAGGTCAGTCCAGGCCGCGGCCGGATCCCGGCGGTCGAGCCGATGTTGAGGATGCTGCCGCCACCCTGGGCGCGCATCAGCGGCACGGTCGCCCGCGCGAACAGATAGATCGACTTGACGTTGACGGCAAAGATCCGGTCGAACGCCTCCTCGTCGACTTCCAGCATCGGCCGGTTGCGGTGCGACGTGCCGGCATTGTTGACGACGATGTCGACCCGGCCAAACGCCGCGAGGGTCGCCGCCACGGCGGCGTCGACGTCGGCGGCGACCGACACGTCGGCACGGACGGCAATGGCGGCGGCGCCGATCCCGGCTGCGACCGCCTCGGCCATGGCGCCGTTGAGGTCGACCACCGCCACACGGGCACCCTCGCGGGCAAAGGTTTCGGCGATTCCCTGGCCAAATCCCTGGCCGCCGCCCGTGACGATTGCAACCTTGCCGTTCAGTCTCATGCCGTCCTCCCTGATACCGCTTCGCGGGCGGTCGGACGGGCTCGCGGGGTCCGCGTTTGCGGGGCGGGCCGCGGCCGGCCAGACCGCCACGCCGACGATCTGCGTCGCCGGCAGCGCGAGTTTAGCCAAGGCTGTGCCCTTGGCCAGCCTGCCTGGCGAGGATCAGGGACGGCGGACGTCGTCGTCGTCGAGGATGCGGACCGCTGCACCGTCGAGATCGTCGTATTGGCCGCTCTTCAGCGCCCACAGGAACGCTACCAGTCCGGTGAGGCCG
>JBMOJG010000881.1:0-1820 GCA_049316925.1 Alsobacter sp.
GAGGCGCCGCAGGCGTCAGGACCGGCTGATGCAGCGCGCAAGTGTGTCTGACTCCGCTCAGGCAGCGCACAGTCAGGCCGCACCCGCGCCCGTCGACGGCGCGGGCTCGATCCTCACGGCAGGAGCACCTCCGGCGGCGTTCGCCGGCAAGAGCGGGACGAGGCGCTACCGCGTGCGTGGACCGAGATCCCGGAGTCTCGGGCGACTCGCCGGCGAACGTCGGAGCATGCGCATCCGCAGCGGCTGCGCGGGACAGTCGTCGCAAGCCGGAATCACACGCCAGCCCTCCAGTTCGCCATCGACGCATGGCCGGGTTTCCGCACAGATCGCCAGTCTGTGATCGGGCGCCAGGTCGTACAGCGAGAACTGCCAGCGATCCCTGCAGTCTCCGAGGGAGGGGTCGATGTCGAGCCGGATGTCCGGGCCCGCATCCAGCCCGATCGAGAATCTGTCCAGGGGGATGGACATGCCCAGACCTCGGGCCTTGATGTAGCTCTCCTTGAGCGTCCACAAGTCCCAGAACCTCGACGCCTGTTCCGCCGCAGACAGGCCGGACATCGCCCGCCGCTCTGCCTCGGAGAAGAACTGGGCTGCGACATCCAGGGGTGGACTCCGGTTCACCTGCTCGATGTCGACGCCGAGCGCCCGGTCCTCTCCGGTCAGGAGCACGACCAGCGCTTCCGTGTGCGAGAGGTTGAAGCTCGGGACCGGTAACCGGAGATGCCGCGGCGCGACGGCCGGCTTGCCGTGGCTCGAGACGACGAACTCCCACTTGTCGGGCGGCAGCGGTGCGTGACGCGACAACACCGTGCGCACGAGGGCACGTGTCGTGCGAAAACGCCGTTGGAGGGCCGCGGTCGTGAACCCTCGCATCCTTTGCCGCTCCTCGACGCTCAGGAGGGCGAGCTGTCGAGCGCCAGGGCAGCGTCCTCCTCGGAGGGCACCTGCGCCACCCAGACCTGCAGCCCGGCCCCCCGCCGCCCGGCCACTCTACGAATCCCAGGAGCGGCCGAGGGCCTCTTCGACCAGTGCCGCCAGGGATGCGTGTTCCGAAGCCATCACGATGCCGTGGTGGTCGGCATCCAGGCTGCGGTGGACGCATCGGCCATCGACCCACTGGTCCCAGGCCTGCATGAAAGGCACGCGGCCCTTGCCGGTGGCTTCGATGGTGACCACATCGCAAGGAAGCGGATCCCGCAGCCGGTAGTGTTGGAGCATCGTCAGGTGCCGTCTCACCGTGTCGAGCCCCTGGCGCTTGTCGGCTTCGTCCGCATCCGTGCCTAGATGACGCTGGATCTCGGTCAGCAGTTCCTCGTCACTCGGCAGGCGCTCCGACGGGGTGTCGACGGCATTGCAGCGTGGCGGGATGTCGATCAGCACCAGCCGGACACGCTTCCCCGACGACGTGCGCAGCAGCCGGCGTGCGGTTTCGCTCGCCAGGTAAGCGCCGAAGGACCACCCCACGAGCGTCAGGTGCCCGGAGCGATCCGCCGGCAACTCGTTGTCGATCACGGAGGCCATGCGGTCTGCCAGGGCCTCGAGGGAGTCCGGTCCGCGCTCAGCTGCATCCTCAGACCGGCCCATCGCGACACCCCAGCAGCGCAGCCCCGGGCTGAGCCTGCTCGCGACTCCCTGGAAGAGCAAGGGTGTGCCGAGCAGCGACGGGAAGAAGACGACCTCGGATCGCGGCGCATGGGCCCCGCGCATGAGCGTCAGCCGTGGCGCTGGACCCGTACCGTCCCCGGCGGTGAGCAGCCGTGCAAGGGCACGGGGCGTGGGCGCGTCGAACACGGCGAGCAGTGGCGTCTTGCGCTTGGCGA
>JBMOJG010000882.1:0-1817 GCA_049316925.1 Alsobacter sp.
CCTGCCGCAAGGCCGGCAATCCCCGCTGCGGCGGCGGCTCCGGGATCAAAGCCGCGGCGATAGCCATAGCCCCGCCCGTAAACCGGCCGGCCGACATAGCCGCGACGGCCGGCATAGACCGGGCCGCCGCGATAGCCGCGGCCAGCCTGCACGCGACCGCGTCGCGGTCCATTCCACTGCACCGTCTCGACGCCGTTCGCCACGGCCGGAGCCGGTGCGAGGGGCATCGCCCGGGCCGGCGCCGGCAGGCTGACGAGGGCCCCACCCGCGAACAGGGCGGCGGACAGGGCGATGACGAGACGGTTGCGCATGGGGATGGGAAACTCCTGATGATCCACACAGGCTGGCGGCAGATTGCGGCTGGTTCGCGACGCCATCATGGCGCCTTCGGCGCGGTCGCAGCCGGCGGTGCGGCGCCGCCGGCACCGGCCGCTGACGCGGGCACACGGGTGGCGCGATCGAGCAGCAGGGTGGCGGCCTCGACACAGTCGCGCAGGGTCTCGCGCGCACCGCACATCACCGCCAGACGGGTGGTCCCGGTGGTGAGCATGAAGCGCGAGCCCTGCCCGGTCATCCAGTCGCCATGCGGCGCGCCAGTGCCGGCCATGTCCTTGTCGCCCTCCCCGTCCATGTGCGCGGCTGCTCCGGCGCCACGGCGCTCCCGGCGGTCATCGCCGCGTCCGTAGCCGCGCCCGCTGTCACGCCACTGGCCATCGCGATCGCCGCGCCAGCCCCGGCCGTGTCCGGTCTCGACGTTCTGCTCGCGGCCGTCATGGTAGCGGCTCTCACGGTCGCGGCTGTTCTGATCCGAACCGCCCGCCGCGTAGGAATTCTGCTCGGTTTCGCCGAAGGCAAGGCCGGGACTGGCGACAGCAAGCAATCCGCAGGCGGCGGCAAGGATGAGAGGGCGCGTCATGGCAGGCTCCTGGGAAGGCGGAGGGGCGGGGGTCATGCCGGCAACGTGCCGCGCGCCCTTGCGTTCCATCCCGGCGGCGCCACTTCGTCGGCCACCGGCCCGGCCATGCCGCACCCTTGCCCTCCCCCAGCTCAGCCGCCCCGCTTCGCCCGCGGCGTGATGCGGCGGATATGGGCGATGAGGTCGTCGATCTGCGCCGGGCTGAACACGAATTCGGGCATCTCCGCCCCCTCGTGGCCGACGCTGATGCCCTCGGCCAGCGCCTCCTGCAGGGCGTCGGGATCATAGCGCGTCGACAGGGTGCGGAACGGCGGCGAGCGCGGGTTGCGACTGGCATCGCTGCGGCCGACAGCGTGGCACGGCGCGCAGTTCTTCTGCGCGATGGCGCGGCCGCGGGCCGCATCGGCGGCGGCAGCGGGTCCGGGCCCGGCGGCCAGCCAGGCCGCCAGGAGCGCAAGGGCGACGGGTTTCATGGGGCTGGTCTCACGGCGCATCCCTCCTGCCGCTCCCGGGGAGCGGGCGAATCAGGGGATACCCGACGATGCGCGCGCCAGGCGCGTCCGGCAAGCCTCAGGCCGGCAAACCTGAGACCTGCAAGCCTCAGGCCGGGTTTGCGCGCCGATGCTCGTCCATCAGCGCCACGAACCGGTCGAACAAATAGTGGCTGTCGCGCGGCCCGGGGGACGCCTCGGGATGGTGCTGCACCGAGAAGGCCGGCCGGTCGGTGAGCGCGATGCCGCAGTTCGAGCCGTCGAACAGCGACACATGCGTCTCGGTGGCGTTGGCCGGAAGGCTGGCGCGGTCGACCGCGAAGCCGTGGTTCATCGACACGATCTCCACCTTGTCGGTGGTGAAGTCCTTCACCGGGTGGTTCGCGCCATGGTGGCCCTGGTGCATCTTC
>JBMOJG010000883.1:0-1815 GCA_049316925.1 Alsobacter sp.
TGCTGCGTCAGGCGGAGCGGATCGTCGCCTTCACGGGCGCTGGCATCTCAACCGAGTGCGGGGTTCCGGATTTCAGGTCGCCGGGGAGCCCCTGGCTGGTCAACAAGCCGATCCCGTTCGACGCCTTTGTCGCCAGCGAGGCGGTTCGGCGCGAGGCCTGGCGGAGAAAATTCGCTATGGATGACCATGCTGCGGGAGCGATCCCCGGCCGTGGTCATGCCGCCCTGGTGCGGCTGTGGGAGTCCGGCCGGCTGCGCGCGGTGGTGACGCAGAACATCGACGGCCTGCACCAGGCGTCCGGCCTGCCTGCTGATGCCATCGTCGAGCTGCATGGCAACGGAACCTACGCGACGTGCCTCGCCTGCGGGCTCCGGCATGAGCTCGCTGGCCTGCGTCGGGCCTTCGAGGCGGAGGGCGCTGCCCCGACCTGCACCACGTGCGACGGGCCGGTGAAATCGGCCACCATTTCGTTCGGTCAACCCATGCCGACCGAGGCGATGCGGCGAGCCCACGAGGCCTCAACTGACAGCGACCTGTTTCTCGCAATCGGCTCCTCGCTGGTGGTCTATCCGGCTGCCCGGCTGCCGCTGCAGGCCAGTGATGCCGGCGCGACGCTGGTCATCCTGAACCGTGAACCGACGCCACTCGACGCGGCGGCGTCGCTGGTGCTGCGCTGTGACATCGGGCCTGTCCTGGAGGCGGCCTCTGCCCAAGCATTGAACGGTCGATAACTCCACAAACAGCTGTCGCGGTCGTAGGCCGATGGTATGGTTGGAGGAGAGAATCAACCTTAGGATTGCTCGATACCCACTGCGTTCTGTCTTTTTTTAACAACGCTCAATTCGGTGTACCGCCATGTCGGACGAATATGATTTGAAGTATTTGCGCAGTGCCGAAAGCCGCGGACCCGGCGATGCCTCGTCGCGGCTTGAAGGCGAGCCCGAAACCCCACTCGATCTGATCGAGATTGCCGGGGTCATCAAGTGGTTCGACGTGTCAAAGGGCTACGGTTTCATCGTCCCCGACAATGGCATGCCGGACGTTCTGGTCCATGCCAGCTGCCTGCGCCGCGACGGCTACGTGACGGCGTATGAGGGCTCGCGGGTGGTGTGCGAGATCCAGCGCCGCGCCCGCGGCTACCAGGCGTTCCGCATCCTTTCGATGGACAGTTCCACGGCACCTCATCCGGCCACGCTGCCGCCACCGCGGACCCATGTGGTCGTCACTCCGACGAGTGGACTCGAACACGCAGTCGTAAAGTGGTTCAACCGGCTGCGCGGTTTCGGCTTCGTGTCGCGCGGCGAGGGGACTGGCGACATCTTCGTGCATATGGAGACGTTGCGTCGTTATGGGCTCACCGAGCTCAAGCCGGGGCAGGTCGTGCTTGTGCGTTTCGGTGATGGGCCGAAGGGGCTGATGGCATCCGAGGTGCGGCCGCTGGACGGCGGCGGCCTGCCGTCGTCGCACTGACCGGTCTGGTCTGACCCGCGGCGCGTTGACGGCACGCAGCGCGGCGGGGCAGTGTGCCGCCCATGGTGATGTTGGTTTCCCTGATCCGCAGTCGGCCTGCCTGGCTTGGCCTGATGATTGCGCTGCTGATCGCGGTGGGCGTACCAGCGTCCGCCGTCGCCCAGGGCAAGGTCGAGACGCTCGTCATCACCACCTCGCAGGGGGCGCGCAGCTTCGAGGTCGAGGTCATGCGCACGGACGAGGAGCGCGCCCGCGGCCTTATGTTCCGCCGCTACATGCCGGCGGATCGGGGCATGCTGTTCGACTTCAAGGAAACCCAGCCGGTGATGATGTGGATGAAGGACA
>JBMOJG010000884.1:0-1815 GCA_049316925.1 Alsobacter sp.
GCGGCCCAGGCCGATCTCGCTGGCCTTCTCCAGGGTCAGCTTGATGTCGGAGACCACGGTCGGAAGCAGGAAGACGAAGTCGGGCCGGGCGGCTCGCACGCGCTGCATGATCGGGCCGGCGTCACTGAGCGGCGGCGTGAAGGTCTCGTCGACGACGAGCTTCAGACCATATTGGTCGAGATAGCCCGGCACGCGCATGTCCTTGGTGAAGGCCACTGGCGAAGCCGTGTTGTCCATGACGATGCCGAGCTTGGTCGGCTTGGCGCCGGCGGCTTCCGCCATCTTGAGCACGGTCGGCAGCGCGACCTGGGCCTGCTTGTCGCCGGTCATCGAGGTCTGGAATACGTGCTGGAAGCCGCGATCCGTTACCACCGGCGAGAAGGACAGCGTCAGCCACGGCACGCCGGCCCGTTCGGTCACCTCGGTCACCGCCAGGGTGAACGAGCTGATGTTGGAGCCGATGCCGCCGGCCACGTCCGGATCCTGCGCTACCAGGCGTTGGGCCGCGTTCTTCGCTTTTTCCGGCGAGTCGCCGGCGTCGACGACGACGAGCTTCACCTTGGCGCCGCCGCAGGCCCTGACGCCGCCGGCCTTGTTGATGTCGTCGACTGCGAGCTCGGCGCCGCGCCGCGACATCTCGCCCGAGCGGGCCCAGGGTCCGCTCAGGGGCTGGATGAGCCCGATCTTCACCTCGCTCTGCGCGAACGCAGGCGTATTCCACGCGACAGCCGCCAACAGCGCGGCCACCGATACTCCGGCCAATCCCTTGGTCATTGTCCTTCCCCCTACATCCCCAGGTAGGCTCGGCGGACACGATCGTCCGACGAGAGCTCCTGGAATGAGCCGCTGAGCGACACCTTGCCGGCCTCGAGTACATAGGCCCGGTCGCAATGTTCGAGCGCCTCGGCCACCCGCTGCTCGACGAGCAGGACCGTGAGACCGTGCTGCTTGTGGATCCGTGCGATGCTGTCGAAAATCACATCCGTCATGCCCGGCGACAGGCCCGTGGAAGGCTCGTCCAGCATCAGCAGCTTCGGCGAAGCGGCGAGCCCCCGGCCGATGGCCACCATCTGCTGCTCGCCGCCCGACAGGGTTCCGGCCAGCTGCTCCCGCCGCTCCGCAAGGCGGGGGAACATCGCGAAAATCAACTCGAGATTGTCCTTCCAGCGCGCGCGCCCCGCGTCGCAGGTCGCGCCCATCTCGAGGTTCTCCAGCACGGTCATGTCGCTGAAGACCTTGCGGCCCTCCGGCACATGGGCAATGCCGAGATGGGGGCGCTCATGCGCCTTGAGGGCCGCTAGGTCCTGCCCCTCGAACATCACGCGGCCCGCCGACGGCGTGACCGTTCCGGAGATGGCTTTGAACAGGGTGGTTTTGCCGGCGCCGTTGGGGCCGACCACGGCAATGAACGATCCGGTCTCGACGCTGACCGAGATGCCGGAGAGGGCCTGCAATCCGCCATAGTGGACGTCGAGGGCTTCAAGCTGCAGCATTGATCCCCGCCCATTTGCGTCCGAGATAGGCCTCGATCACGCGGGGATCGCGCGTGACCTCCGTCGGCGAGCCGCTGGTCAGCAGGGCGCCGTGGTCGAGCACGACGAAGCGGTCAACCGTGCTCACCATGGCGTGCATCGTGTGTTCGATGATCACCACGGTGACACCGCGTGACGGGAGCGACCGGATGAGTGCGATCATCTCCTGCGTCTCGGTGGCGCCCAGACCTGCCAGCGGCTCGTCGAGCAGCAGCAGCCGCGGCTTGCCGGCGATCGCGCGGGCGAGTTCCAGCAAGCGCAGCTCACGGCTCGTCAGCGCGCC
>JBMOJG010000885.1:0-1812 GCA_049316925.1 Alsobacter sp.
GCGAAGCCGTCTGTTGCCAAGTCCTCTGTTGCAAAGCCCTTTGCCGTCAAGCCCGGTGCAGCAAAGCCGATGCCCCGCCCGCAGCCGGCCGCCCGGCCCGCGCCGGCCGCGGACGCGACGGAGTGAGCGTCCGGCATCGGACCTGCTGACCCATGGACCGGCGCTCAGCCCTGGGCGGCGTCCTGCTGACGCTGGGTGCCGCGACGGCCTACGGGCTGAACATTACCTCGGCCCGGATCGCCGCGCTGGCCGGAATCGGTGGCCCCACCCTGATTGTCTGGCGGGTGATCATCATGCTGGTCCTCGCCGCGGCTGCAGCCTGGCTGTGGCGGCGGTCGTTGACGGTTGCGCGCGCTGACCGCCGCGGCCTCGTCGTGCTCGGGCTCGCAAGCGCTGGCGTCGGGCTTTGCTACCTCTCCTCCGTGGCCTTCATCCCGGTTGCGGTTGCGGCCGTGGTTTTCTACACCTTCCCGGTGCTGATCGTGCTGGCCAGTCCGCTGGTCGACAAACGTCCCCTGACGCCCACACTGCTCGGCATCGCGCTCCTGGCCTTTGCCGGCGTCGTGATGGTGGTTGGACCCGCCCTCCACGGCCTCGACCCGCGCGGGCTCATTCTCGCCTTCGGGGCAAGCCTGTGTGCCGTCGTCCAGTTTTATGGCGCCAATCGCTGCGCCGCGCTGCCAACCCTCACCAAGGTTGTCTGGGTCCAGGCGATCTCGCTGCCCGCCGCGCTCGTCGCCGCACAGGCCACCGGCGGGCTTGCCGCCCCGGGGGCGCTGCTCGCCGCGCCCTGGGCCGTCGCCTTCACCATCGGCGGCTTCGTCATCGGCTTCGTGCTCCACATGATGGCGCTGGCGCGCGTCGGCGCGGTCGTCGCCGGCATGGTGTTCTGCGTCGAACCGGTCATCGCGGTCATCACCGCCGCGGTCGTGCTCGGCGAGGCGCTGACCCCCTTGCAGGGGGTGGGTGGCGCCTGCGTGGTTGCTGCAATTCTCGTGACCGTCCGGCGCGAGCGCTCCGGCCCGGTCCAGAACACCACAAAGGCAGCGCCATGAGTCCCGTCCCGCTGACCGTCATCACCGGTTTTCTGGGTGCCGGCAAGACGACGCTGCTCAACCGCCTGCTCGCCGACCCGGCGCTGGCCGGCACGGTGGCGATCATCAACGAGTTCGGCGAGATCGGGCTGGACCACCTGTTCGTCGAGACCCGTGACGACGGCCTCGTCCTGCTGTCCTCCGGCTGCCTGTGCTGCACGGTCCGCGGCGATCTGGTGGCGACGTTGGAGGACCTGCTGGACAAGGCCGACAGCGGCGGTCTCGACCTGCGCCGCGTCGTCATTGAAACCACCGGGCTCGCCGATCCGGCCCCCGTGCTGCAGGCCGTCCTGGCGCATCCGCTGCTGCTGGTGCGCTATGCGCTCGACGGCATCGTCACCCTCGTGGATGCCGTCAACGGCGCGGCGACCCTCGACGCCTACGCCGAAGCGGTGAAGCAGGTGGCGGTCGCCGACCGGATCGTGCTGACGAAAACCGATCTCCCCGAGGCCGCCGCGACACGGACCACGCTGGCCCGCCGGGTGCAAAGGCTGGCCCCCGGGGCGCCGGTCCTCGATGCGGCCGCCGGGGAGGCCGATGCGGCCGCCCTTCTCGGGTGCGGTCCGTTCGATCCCGCCACCAAAATCGCCGACGTCGGCTTGTGGCTGCGTGACGAGGCGGTGCGCGACGCCGCCGGCCATGCCGGCCATGCCGGCCATGACCATGGGCCGGAGCGCGATCAGGCCGCCCATGACGTCAATCGCCACGATGCATCGAT
>JBMOJG010000886.1:0-1808 GCA_049316925.1 Alsobacter sp.
AGGCTGGACACTACGCACTGGTGCTGGGGCTTGCGCTGGCCATGGTGCTCGCCGTGATCCCCACCTGGGGCGCGGCGGCACGCGATCCCGCCCTGATGGCGGTGGCGCGGCCCGCGGCGTTCGGCATGTTCGGCTTTGTCGCTCTCGCCTATGCGGCGCTGACCTGGGCCTACGTCAGTTCGGATTTCTCGGTCCTCAACGTGGTGCAGAACTCGCACTCGCAGAAGCCGCTGGTCTACCGGTTGACCGGTGTCTGGGCCAACCATGAGGGCTCCATGCTCCTGTGGGTGCTTATTCTTGTCCTATTCGCCGCGCTCGTCGCCTGGCGTGGCGCGCACATGCCGCAGCGCCTGCTGGCTTATGTTCTCGCCGTCCAGGGCGCCATTGCGGCAGCGTTCCTTCTGTTCATTCTGCTGACATCGAACCCGTTCGAACGACTGTCGCCCGCGCCGTTCGAGGGCCAGGGCCTCAACCCGCTGCTGCAAGATCCCGGCCTCGCGATCCATCCGCCGCTGCTGTACGTTGGCTATGTCGGCTTCTCGATCGCCTTCTCGTTTGCCATTGGCGCCCTGCTCGAAGGCCGCATCGACGCCGTGTGGGCGCGCTTCGTCCGCCCCTGGACCCTGTTGGCGTGGAGCTTCCTGACGCTCGGCATCGCGATGGGATCGTACTGGGCCTATTACGAGCTCGGCTGGGGCGGCTGGTGGTTCTGGGACCCTGTCGAGAACGCCTCGCTGATGCCGTGGCTTGCCGGAACCGCGCTGCTGCACTCGACGGTGGTGATGGAGAAGCGCGACGCCCTGAAGGTGTGGACCATCCTGTTGTCCATCCTGGCCTTCTCGCTGTCCCTGCTCGGCACCTTCCTGGTCCGCTCCGGCGTGCTGACCTCGGTGCATTCCTTCGCGTCCGACCCTGCCCGCGGCGTGTTCATCCTCTGCATCCTGGTGCTGTTCATCGGCGGCGGATTGTCGCTGTTCGCCTGGCGGGCGCCACAGCTCCGCCAGGGCGGCCTGTTCGCTCCGGTGTCGCGGGAAGGTGCGCTCGTCGTCAACAACCTGCTGCTGGCAGCAAGCTGCGCGGCGGTGCTGATCGGCACGCTGTATCCGATTGCCCTGGAGGCGGTGACCGGCGAGAAGATTTCCGTCGGCCCGCCCTTCTTCAACGCCACCTTCCTGCCCCTGATGGTGCCGCTGCTGCTGATCCTCCCCATTGGCCAATCCCTGGCCTGGAAGCGGGGCGATCTTCTCGGCGCCGCCCAGCGGCTTGCGGCGGCCTTCGCGCTGGCGGTGCTCGGCACGGTCGCGGTCTGGGCGGCGACCATCGGCGGCCCGGTGGCTGCACCGCTGGGAATCGGCCTCGGCCTCTGGCTCATCTTCGGGGCCATTCATGAGATAGGCAGCCGGGCGTGGCGCCGCGGCGTCGGGCTGCGTATCGCACTGGCCCGTGCTTTCGGGCTGCCGCGCGCGGCCTGGGGCTCGGCGCTGGCCCATGCCGGCGTTGGCGTCACCTGCATCGGCATTGCCGCCACCGCCTGGGGGACCGAGACGATCGCCACGGTCAAGCGCGGCGAGGTCGTGACAGCTGGACCCTATCGGGTGGAACTGGTGGATGTCGGCGTACGCAAGGGGCCGGACTACACGGAGACCTTTGCGGGCATGCGCGTCACCGATGCGGCCGGCCGGATGGTCGGCGTCCTTGAGCCCGGCAAGCGGACCTTCGCCGCCCGCTCGATGCCGACCAGCGAGGCGGGCCTGCTGACCATCGGGCTCGGGCAGGTTTATGTCAGCGTGGCCGAGCTCGAACCCGGC
>JBMOJG010000887.1:0-1802 GCA_049316925.1 Alsobacter sp.
CGCTGGCTGGATTTGAGCTCGTCGTCCATGGGTCCTTCCCGGACCTGCCGCGCGATCGACTGTCCGCTCTGGTGGGACGTCGCGGCGGCCGGCTCGCCACCCGGATTTCCCCCCGCACCACCCATCTGGTAATCGCCCATGGCAGTGCCGGGCGCCGGTTTCCCGACTGGCCCGGCAGCGCCGCGCCGCAGCTGCTCAGCGAGGGCGCGTTCCGCCGCCTGATGGGGCTGGCACCGCCGCCAATGCCCGAGCCGCGCAGCTTCACCCTGGCCGAGGTGGCGTCCCACGCCAAGCTGGACCCGATCGAGGCCGAGTATCTGTCGCTCTTCGACGTGCTCGAGGATGTCGACGGCCACTTCTCGTTCCGCGACGTGAGCTGCGCCCGCGAGGTGGCCCGGCTGCTGGGCGTGGGTGTCGACCTCGACGCCATTATCCACGCTGCGCTGGCGCTGCGCCGCAGCGGCCGGCGCCTCGCCTCCACGCGCCTCGTGCGGGCGCCGTGGGGCGGCCTGGTGCACGAGACCGGCGGCCGCCTTCTGTCCCTGGACGGCCAGTTCACGCTGGACCTCGGCGATGCCATGCCGGACCGCGAGGAGGTTCTCGAGAACGCCGCCGAGGCGGCCGAGGACGACGACCTCGCCGAGGCCGAGCGGCTCTACGCCATTGCGCTGCGGATGGATCCGGCCGATCCGATTGCCGCCTTCAACCTGGCCAGCATCCGCCATGCACGCGGCGACGCGCCGGGCGCCATGCTGGCCTACCGGCTCGCCCTGGCGCGCGACCCGACCTTCGCCGACGCATGGTACAATCTGGGTGTCCTGCACGCGGCCTCCGACCGGATGGACGAGGCCGAATACTTCTACCGCGGCGCAGTGGACACTGATCCGGAGCATGGCGACGCGCTCCACAATCTCGCGCTGCTGCTGAGCCGGGCCGACCGCCATGCCGAGGCCCTGCCGCGCTGGGAGGCGCTGGCGCGGCTGGAGATGGAGCCGTCTGACCGCCGCATGGTGCAGCGCCACATGCTGCTGTGCCGGATGGCCATCGCCGGTGCGCAGCCAGTTCCCTCGCCGGCGTGATCGGACTGCGTGCGCTGCGGCGTGACGACCTCCCCGCCGACACGGCTGCGCTGGCGCGGATTCTGCTGGGCGCCATCGTGGTCCGCGACGGGCTGGGGCAGCGCCTCGCCGGCCGCATCGTCGAAACCGAGGCCTACCCGCCCGGCGACCCGGCCTCGCACGCCTTCAGGCGCCGCACGACGCGCAACGCCGCGATGTTCCTGCCGCTCGGCCACGCCTATGTCTATCTCGCCTACGGCACCGCCCTGATGCTCAACGTCGCCAGCGAGACGGAAGGGGTCGGCGCCGCCGTTCTCGTGCGCGCCCTGCATCCGCTGGCGGGTCTCCCGCAGATGGCTGCGCACCGCGGGCTGGACCGGTTGCGCGATCTGACGCGCGGCCCGGGTCGCCTCGCCCAGGCGATGCGCATCGACCGGACCCTGGACGGGATCGATCTCCTGGCCGGAGCAGGCCCGCTCTGGCTTGGCACGGACGGAGGCGTGCCGGAGCAGATCGGCACCACCGTGCGGATCGGCATCACGAAGGCGGCGGATCGTCCGCTGCGCTTCATCGTGCCCGGCGATCCCTGCGTCAGCGGTCCCGCCGCCCTGAATGCGGCGGCGAGGGTTATGCCGGGGACTGCCACACCGGAGGCCGGGGCTGGATCGTCCTAGAACGACCCGCCGGTCGTGAACCCGTCGCCACCCGAATCACCGCCGGAGCTGCCTCCGCCCCACCCGCCCC
>JBMOJG010000888.1:0-1802 GCA_049316925.1 Alsobacter sp.
GAGATGGGCATTTCGGCGACGCTGGTTGCCGCCATCGGTCTTGCCGAAGCCAGCAAGGCCGGATGGTTCGGCAAGGTCGTCAAGCCGGACGGCAAAGGCACCAGCAATGTCGGGATCTTCGGTGGCCGGGACGGCCAGCCGGCAGGCGACGCGACCAATGTGGTCACCGACTACGCCTTCCTCAAGGGCGAGGCGCGCAGCCCGGAGGCCGCATTTGCCGCCCAGATCACAGAGGGATTCAAGACGTCCTTCGCTCTGGCTCAGACCCAGGTGACGGACTCGGGCGGGGCGGTGGCCGAGGTCACGTTCAGCCACAGGCCTTCCTATCCGCCTTTCAACCTGGACCAGAACAGCCCAGCGGTGAAGCGGGCCACCGAGGCCGTCGTGTCGCTCGGCCTCGAGCCGACCTATGTGTTCTCGAATGGCGGGCTCGACGCCAACTGGCTCGACAAGCACGGCATCCCCACCGTGACCATCGGTGCCGGCCAGTACGAGATCCACACCGTGAACGAGTATGTCGACCTTCCGGAGTTTCTTACCTGCTGCCGGCTGGCGGTGATCCTCGCCACGGCGGAGTAGACAGACGACCGGACGTCTCTCCAGCGCGGGCGGTAGCGGCCAGCCGGCATCCGCCCGCGTTCAGTCAAGCACCGCGCTGGCGCGGGGGAGCAGTGTGGGTTTCGACCGGAGCTCCACCCAATCTGCCGACAAAGGGCCAGCTCAGGACAAGGCTGGCCATCACGCTGAGACGCCTCATCGGATTGCCCGTGCGGCAATGGTCGCGGCCGATGCTTTCCCAAAACGGACAATCCTGATGCCGCTATGCGCCATCCGACCTGTCCATGAAGCGGACGCGATTGGGGACTGTTCGGGCTTGTGCGGCTGACGTCAGTGCTTCTTGCTCTTGGCACAGGCTTCACTGGTCGTGGACCTCCGTCACGATACGGGATGGAAGCCTGAGGAGGGGCGTCGATTGCCCGTCCCGGTGCGGGATTTGGGTCATGCTCAAGCTTGCTTCAGGCCGCAGCGGATCCGACGGACGAGCCAATTCCGTGACGTCTATTTCGGTACCTGCAATCGGTGCGTGTCCTTTGCAAAATGCAATGGACGCAACCTGCCCTGATTTCGCTCCGCGACCTCTGGACTCACGCCCACGTGTCATGATTTGAAGGCGTCGCGGCCGTTAAGGCTGTGTTGGGTTGCCATCAGTGAAGGGGCGTTTGTTATGCAGAAGAAGCTTGTTGCCGAGGCGGTTGGAACGTTCTGGCTGGTCTTTGGCGGTTGCGGCAGTGCCGTGCTTGCCGCGGCGTTTCCGCAGGTCGGCATCGGCCTACTCGGCGTGTCGCTCGCCTTCGGCCTGACCGTTCTAACCATGGCCTATACCGTTGGCCCGATCTCGGGCGGGCATTTCAATCCCGCCGTGACCGCCGGCCTTGCTGCCGCCGGCCGGATTTCCTGGGGCCAGTTCGTTCCCTATGCGATTGCGCAGGTTGCGGGCGCCATCCTGGCCGCGGTGGTGCTCTACTTCATTGCCTCCGGCAAGGCCGGCTTCTCGCTGGACGGTGGCTTTGCCGCCAATGGTTATGGCGATCACTCGCCGGGCAAGTACTCGATGATGGCCGGCCTAATCATCGAGGTCGTGCTGACCGCGTTCTTCCTGCTGATCATCCTCGGCTCGACCGAGAAGCGCGTCCCGCCGGGCTTCGCGCCGATCGCCATCGGGTTGGCGCTGACGCTGATCCATCTGATCTCGATCCCGGTGACGAACACCTCGGTCAACCCGGCCCGCTCGACCAGCCAGG
>JBMOJG010000889.1:0-1801 GCA_049316925.1 Alsobacter sp.
TCCAGCGCCTCAACGAGCTGGTGGCGACCTTCCGCACCGGCCAGCAGGCGGCGGCGCCTGCGCTCTACGCGGCTGCCGGCGCATCGTCGCGCCATGTCCGGGCCGAGCCGCAACCGGCGGCGCGGAACACCGCACCGGCCCGGCCGGTTGCTGCCGCAAGGCCGGTGACCCCGGCACGGCCGGTTGCAGCCACTCGGCCGGCCGTGCCGGCCCGTCCCGCCGGACCTGCGGCAACTCCGGCGAAGTCTGCTGCCTTGCCGAGCACGCCGGGACCGCGCCCGTCGGCTCCGGCGCACCGTCCAGCTGCAGCGATGCCCGCTGCGAATCCTGCCCCGGCCCGCTCCGAAACCGCATCCCGCCCTGCCCCGGCCAAGCCGGCACGCGCCAAGCCGGCGAGCGAGCCCGAGCGGCTGCGCCGGCTTGCCCAGGAGGCCTTCGCCGGCACGCCCGTGCGCGCCGAAACGCCGGCACCGCGCCGGGTTGCCGCGGCGCCTGCCGCTCCCGCCGCACCGCGGCGCGCGCCCAGCACCGGGGGCTGGGAGGAGTTCTAGGATCCTGCATCCGCGGGATCTGCCGGACGGGGCCCTCGCGGGCCCCGTTTTCGTTCGGCCCGACGCCAAAATCGGATAGGACAGGGGCGACGGAGAAGCAGGTGACACTTGCACGCTTTCCGACACCGCCGACGGCCGGTTGCTGCCGCTCGGCGGCCGTACCACACTGGGCTGAGGAGTCCCGCATGGCCACCACCCCTCCCCTCGACGTGCTCGTGCTCGGCGCCGGCATGGTCGGCGTCTCGACCGGCCTCGCCGCCCGCCGGCGCGGACTGAGCGTCACCGTGGTCGACCGACGCGAGCCGGGCCGCGAAACCTCCTACGGCAATGCCGGCATCCTCTCGAGCGGCTCGATCCTGCCGTTGAACGGGCCGGGCCTGCTGGCGAAGCTGCCCACCTACCTGACAAACCGCCATCCGGCGCTGCGCTGGCGCGCCGGTCATGTGGCAGCGAACTGGACCTGGGCGGCCCGCTTCCTCGGCCATGCGCGGGTGCCGGCGCCCGACCCGCGGGAGGCAGCGCTGCATTCGCTGATCGCACCCTCGCTGGCGCTGCACCGGGAGTGGATTCCGCAGGCCGGCGTTGCTCACCGGCTGCGCGAGACGGGCTGGCTCAAGGTGTGGCGAAGCGATGCCTACGCAGCGGCAAAAGCCGAGCACGATGTGCTGGCCCGTTTCGGCATCGGCTCGACGGTGCTCGACCGGCAGGCGATCTCGGGCCTCGAGCCCGGAATCCTGCCGATCTATCCGGTCGGCCTGCTGCACACCGACACGGCCTCGGTGGATTCGCCCGGCTCGGTTGTCGAGGCCTATGCGCGGCTTCTCGCCGCCGAGGGCGGCGCGATGCGGCGGGCCGAGGTGCAGGGGTTGCAACGCGACGGCGGGGACTGGGTCGCCCTTCTGGACGGTGCGCCGCTGCGGGCGCGCCATGTGGTGGTGGCGCTCGGCCCGTGGTCCGGCGACCTGCTGGCGACACTCGGATACCGCGTGCCGCTCGGCTTCGAGCGCGGCTACCATCAGGAGTTCGAGACCTCGCCGGGGCTGCGGCTGCGCCGGGCGCTCTACGACGCCGACGGCGCCTTCGTCATCACGCCGGTGGAGAACGGCACACGCCTGACCACGGGTGTCGAGCTGGCGCATCGCGACGCGCCGTCCTCCTTCGCCCAGCTCGACCTCGCGATCCCCAAGGCGCGCGCGGTGCTTGCGTTTGGCGACCCGGTGGCGGAGCCCTGGCGCGGTTCGCGCCCGACC
>JBMOJG010000890.1:0-1796 GCA_049316925.1 Alsobacter sp.
CGGCGCCCGGTTTCGAGTTCCCCGAGGGCCCGGTCACGCCCAAGCCCGAAAAGGCGGTTGCAGAAGCCCGCAAGGCGAGCGACAAGCGGTCCGCTGCGGCTCGCAAGGGTGCGGCAACCCGCAGGGCCGCCAAGTCCCGCAAGGACAACAAGAACCTGAAGGGTGGTGGCGGAACCGGTGGTGCCGGCCCAACCGGGCAGGGACCATCCGGCGGCGGCAAGGGCGGCGGCAAGCCCGCTGTGCGAACGGTGCCCAAGGTGCCGCTCGCCCGCAGCTGAGCGTGCACAGGCTGAGCAGGGATTGTTTGCGTGGCATCGTGGTTCGAGAAGCGGCGGCAGCGGCGCAAACGGCGCGAGCGCATGGAGGAGCTTGTGGCGTGGATCGTCGTGCCACTGATCGCCGTCATGGGCTGGTGGGCCTGGCTGCAGGTCAAGGATCAGATCAGGGGCACCCCGCTGATGAGCATCCTCACCGGGCGTGACCGCGGCGCCGTTGATCCGTGACGCCGTCGACAGCGATCCCTTGACCGCAGAGCCGCAGCGGCCCGTCCGCTCCTGGGCTTGGGCTGGAGCAAGCGCGGCCCTGTCGTTCCCGGCATGGACCGTGGCGCTGGCCCTGCTCGGTGTTGGCAGCTTGGCGCGGGACGTTGGCCACCCCATCGGTGCCGCCATGGCGTCGACCCTGCTGATCTGGGCCGGGCCGGCGCAGGTCATTTTTTATGCGGGACTGGCCTCCGGTATGGCTCCGGTGGCAATTGCAGCGGCGGTGTCGCTGTCGTCGATCCGCTTCCTGCCGATGACGATGTCGTTGCTGCCATCGCTGCGGCGACCGGGGCAGGGGCTCGGCGAGCAACTGCTGGCCGCCCATTTCGTGGCTGTGACGGTGTGGAGCGAGAGCATGCGCCGCCTGCCCGACGTGCCGTCGGCGCATCGGGTGCCGTTCTATTTCGGCTTTGCCGGCGCCTGTGCGGTGCTCAGCACGCTGGCGACGGGCATCGGTTATCACCTCATGGCGACGCTGCCGGTGGCACTGGCCGCAGGCCTGCTGTTCCTGACGCCGGTGTTCTTCACTTTGTCGGTCACCGGCGGGGCGCGGCGCGCGGCTGATTGGCTGGCGATCGGTCTCGGCTTTGCGCTTCAGCCCATCATGCAGGCCCAGCTCGGCGATGGCCTCGACCTGCTTGGTGTCGGCGTTGTTGGCGGCACGCTGGCCTTTCTGGTCGGCCGCCTTTCGGAGGCGCGCGGATGAGCCTCGCTGACGCTGCCGGAAGCGCGCTGTGGCCTTACGTGGCGCTGGTCGTGTTCGGATTCCTGCCGAGCGAGATCTGGCGGGTGCTCGGCGTCGTGCTGTCGCGCGGCCTCTCGGACACGTCGCCGATCCTGGTGTGGGTGCGCGCCGTGGCAACGGCGCTTCTGGCTGCCGTCGTGGCCAAGCTGGTGCTCAATCCCTCCGGCGCGCTGGCGGCCGTGCCGCTGCTGGCGCGGGCCGGCGGCCTCGTCGCCGGGGTCGCTGCCTTCTTTGCCATGGGCCGCAGCCTGGTGGCCGGCGTGCTGACCGGCGAGGCCCTGCTCATCGGTGTGGCCTGGTGGGTGGGTCAGGGGTGAGACCCCTCGCCCAAGGGCGGGATTTCATCGAGAAGGGCACTCGCCCGACCGACGGATCCCATCGCGCCGACGAGCGATCAGGCGAACTTCCTCTAGAGACGATTCTCAGTCCGACGGCTTGTCCGCACAAAGCTGCCGTTCGCCTCACTCCCACTCAATCGTTCCAACTCCCTTTAACATACTGGTTCTATT
>JBMOJG010000891.1:0-1796 GCA_049316925.1 Alsobacter sp.
GTCGGCCTGTGACAGACTGGTGGCGCTGGCCCTGGAGCGTGGCGGCACCGACAATGTCACGGTGGTGATCGTGGCTGCCAGCGATCCGGCGGAGGCAGCCTGATGAGCGGCGAGCCCGTCCCCGCCCGTCCGATCATCGGCCCGGGCAAGCGTCTCAACGGCATCTACGAGATCGAGGGGCTGATTGCCGTCGGCGGCATGGGCGAGATCTATCGCGGCCGCGCCATCCAGACGGGCGACGTGGTGGCGATCAAGACCATCCGGCCGGAGATGGCCGGCAACGAGGCCGCGCTCGCCCTGTTCCGCAAGGAGGCGGCCGCCCTCTACAACCTCCACAACGAGGCAATCGTCCGCTACTTCGTGTTCTCGATCGACCCGGACCTCGGCATTCCCTATCTGGCGATGGAGTTCGTCGACGGCGTGCCGCTCTCCGAGATCCTCAAGTCAGGCCCGCTGGGCTATGACTCGGTCTGCACGCTGGTGCGCCGCATCGCCGGCGGCCTGCAGGGCGCGCATGATTTCGGCATCGTTCACCGCGATATCTCGCCTGACAACATCATCCTGCCGGGCAGCAACGCCGCCCGCGCCAAGATCATCGATTTCGGCATTGCCCGCAGCTCGCTTCCCGGCGATGCGACGGTCATCGGCGGCGGTTTTGCCGGCAAGGTCAACTATGTGTCGCCCGAGCAGCTCGGGCTCTATGGCGGCGACGTCACCGGCCAGTCCGACATCTACAGTCTCGGGCTTGTGCTGGCGCATGCGCTGAGCGGCCGCATTGTCGACATGGGCGGCTCGCAGGTGCAGGTCATCGAGAAGCGGCGCACCGTGCCCGACCTGGGCTCG
The DNA here is from genome assembly GCA_049316925.1 of Alsobacter sp. Taxonomy (GTDB): domain Bacteria; phylum Pseudomonadota; class Alphaproteobacteria; order Rhizobiales; family Beijerinckiaceae; genus Alsobacter. Next base: position 844 of record JBMOJG010000891.1, read on the forward strand.
ATTGACGCGCGGCTGAAGCCGCTGCTGGAGCGCATGCTCCAGCCCGATCCGCGCAACCGCATCGCCAGCATGGCCGAGGTGGCCCAATGGCCCGCCGTACAGCCGCGGACCGTCGCCGCCGCCGGGAGCCGTCCAAGGTCCGGCGGCGCTGAAACGTCCCCCAGCCGCACGCCGCTGCTGATCGGCGGCGTCGTGGGGGTGGTCGCGCTGGCTGGCCTTGCCTTCGTCGTCGGGCCACGGCTGATGGGCTCCGATCCGGAACGCGGCACGGTCGATCCGCCGGTACCCGTGCTGGACGAACAGCCGGTGCCGGCTCCGCAGACGGTTCCCGCGCCGACCCCTGCGCCCTCGCCACAGCCCACACCCGTTCCGGTTCCGCAGCCGACCCTGACGCCGGGGCCGCAAACCACACCGACGCCGCAATCGAGGCCGACGCCCGTGCTGGCTCCGACACCTGGTCCTGCCCCGGTCCCGACGCCCCAGCCAGGGCCACAGCCCACACCCCAGCCACAGCCGTCGCCGCTTCCCGTCCCTCAGCCAAGCCCCGGACTGGCCCCGTCGCCAAGTCCGGCGCCGACGCCGTCTCCGCTTCCCCAACCCGTCCCGACGCTCCAGCCGACCCCGCAGCCTGCGCCAACGCCAGGCCCCCAGACGACCCGCCCCGCCGCCACCCAGGCGGAACGGATCGCCCAGTACATCCCCACGTACGAGGGGGGTGACCGCTTCTTCCTCAACCCGGTGACCAACACCGGCCAAGCCGTCAATGTCGAGGCCTTCGGTTCGACGCCCGCGCCTTTTGCGGCCTTCGACGACGCCTTCAAGGCCGCCCACGGTTTCGAGGCGCAGATCGCGCTTCGCCTTGTCACCGACGCGCAGTGCCCGGCCGTCAGCTTTCTGCGCAAGGTGGGTGTCACCGGTCCGCAGGGGCCACGCCTGTCGATTGGCTCCTTCAG
>JBMOJG010000892.1:0-1796 GCA_049316925.1 Alsobacter sp.
GCCGCCGAGCGTGTCGACATCCTCGCCCCATTCGCCCTCGCCGAGCGGCAGGCCAACCGCCTCGGCTGCATCCTCCAGCGGTGTACGCGCATCGGCCAGCCAGGAGCCGTCAGCGCCCCTGACGATCAGTGGGCCCTCCGCCTCGTCGTGCTCGTCCTCGATCTCGCCGACGATGATCTCCATGATGTCCTCCATGGAGACCAGTCCGTCGGTGCCGCCATACTCGTCGATGACAAGCGCCATATGGGTCCGGGAGGCCTGCATCTTCACCAGCAGATCGAGCGCCGGCATCGACGGCGGCACGAACAGGACCGGGCGCAGGATCCTGGCGGCTGACAGGCGCAGGCCGAGATCGACCTTGGACAGGTCCGGAGCCGCCGGGTCGGGGCGGGAGGCGGCGTCGGCCTGCTCGGCGCCGGCTGCCAGATAGTCGAGGAAATCGCGGATGTGAATCATGCCGCGCGGATCATCCAGCGTCTCGGCGTAGACCGGCAAGCGCGAATGGCCGGCGGTGCGGAACACGCGAAGGAGTTCGCCGAGGCTGATTTCGGCCGCGACCGCGACGATGTCGGCGCGCGGCACCATCACGTCGTAGACACGGCGGGTGCGCAAGGCGAGCACGTTCTGCAGCATCGCCCGTTCTTGCGGCAGGAAGTCGTCGCCGGCGGTGGCTCCCTCCGACAGCACTTCCTGCAGGTCGCCGCGGATCGACGCAGTCGCAGCCGTGCCAGAAGGCGATCGACAAAGCCCTCCGGCGCGTCACGGGTGCGATCCGCAGCCGTGGATTGCGCCGCGCCGGGGCGCGGCGGGGACGTGTCGTCTGAGGTCATGGCGTACGCGCCATCCTGATCGCTGGCCCCGCCTCGTCAAGGGGGGCATCGGCATACGGATCGGCAATGCCAAGGCCGGCAAGGACCCGAATCTCGAGCGCCTCCATCCGCTCCGCCTCGGCGGGGTCGCGATGATCGTGGCCAAGCAGATGCAGGGTGCCGTGGACGATCAGGTGGATGAGATGGTCGGCGAGCGCCTTGCCTTCCGCCTCGGCCTCGCGGCGTGCCGTCTCATAGGCGACGGCGATATCGCCCAGCAGCGGCGAGGTGGCGAGGCGCTCCGGCGGTACGGCCGGGAACGACAGGACATTGGTGGACTTGTCCTGCCCCCGCCACTCGCGGTTCAGTTCGCGCAACCGAGCATCGTCGGCCAGCATGACGCTGATCTCGGCACCGGTCAGCACCGTGACGCCGGCAGCCGCCACGGCGGCGGCCGCGGCACGCTCGGCCAGGTCCTCGGCGCCGGGAAGCGCCACCCACAGCGGCGTCTCGGCGATCACGTCCACGACGACGGCGGTCACGGGCGGTTTGATCCCAATCCGGCCGCGACATCCGCCTCGTAGGCGCCGACGATCCGGCGCACGAGGTCATGGCGCACCACGTCGCCCTGAGCGAACACCACGCGACCGATCCCTTCGACCCCATCGAGGATCCGGACAGCCTCGACAAGGCCGGACTTGGCGCCAGCCGGCAGGTCGATCTGGCTCGGATCGCCGGTGATGATCATGCGCGAGCCCTCGCCCAGACGGGTCAGGAACATCTTCATCTGCATGGTGGTGGTGTTCTGCGCCTCGTCGAGCAGCACGATGGCGTTGGTCAAGGTGCGACCGCGCATGAAGGCGAGCGGCGCGATCTCGATCATGCCGGTCTGCAGGCCGCGCTCGACATGCCGGGCCTCCATGAAATCGTAGAGCGCGTCGTAGATCGGCCGCAGATAGGGATCGACCTTCTCTTTCATGTCGCCGG
>JBMOJG010000893.1:0-1794 GCA_049316925.1 Alsobacter sp.
CGACAACAAGGCGTTCAACGCGCTCATCCGCATTCCCGGCAAGCTGCCGCGCTTCGTGCGGCTGGATGACGGCGAGGCCGGCGCCATGCGCTTCGTGCGCATCGAGGATGTCATCGCGCTCTTCGCCGACCGGCTCTTTCCCGGCTGCACGCTCGGCGGCATGGGCCTGTTCCGCGTCATCCGCGACCTCGACATCGAGTTCGCCGAGGAGACCAACGACCTTGTCCGCGTCTTCGAGGCCGCCCTCAAGGAGCGCCGCCGCGGCTCGGTCATCCGTCTGGAGATCGCTGCCGCGATGCCCGAAGGCCTGCGCACCTTCGTGTCGCGCGAGCTGATGGTCGAGCCCGACGAAATCCTCATCGAGGATGGCTTCGTCGCGCTGGCGTCGCTCTCCCAGCTCGTCGGTGTCGACCGGCCGGACCTGAAATTCGCGGCCTTCGTGCCGCGCTTCCCCGAGCGCATCCGCCAGTGCGGCGGCGATGCCTTCGCGGCGATCCGCGAGAAGGACATCGTTGTCCACCACCCCTACGAGTCGTTCGACGTGGTGGTGCAGTTCCTGCAGCAGGCCGCCCGTGACCCCAGCGTCATGGCGATCAAGCAGACGCTGTACCGCACCTCCTCCGACAGCCCCATCGTCCGCGCGCTGATCGAGGCCGCCGAGGCCGGCAAGTCGGTCACCGCGCTGGTCGAGCTCAAGGCCCGGTTCGATGAGGAAGCGAACATCGGCTGGGCGCGCTCGCTGGAGCGCGCCGGCGTGCAGGTGGTGTTCGGTTTCATCGATCTGAAGACCCACGCCAAGCTGTCGATGGTCGTGCGTCAGGAGGCCGGCCGCCTCGTCACCTACTGCCATGTGGGTACCGGCAACTACCACCCGATCACCGCCCGCATCTACACCGACCTGTCGGTGTTCACCGTCGATCCGGCGATCGGCCGCGACGTCGCCCACATCTTCAACTTCATCACGGGCTATGGTGAGCCGGCGCAGCTCGAACGGATGGCGATCTCGCCGGTCTCAGCCAAGCCGCGCCTGCTGGCTAACATCGAGGCCGAGACCGAGCACGCCAGGGCGGGCCGGCCGGCGGCGATCTGGATCAAGTGCAACTCGCTGGTCGACCCCGAGATCATCGACGCGCTCTATGCGGCGAGCGGCGCCGGCGTGCGCATCGATCTCGTCGTGCGTGGCATCTGCTGCCTGCGGCCCGGCGTGCCGGGCCTGTCCGAGAACATCCGCGCCAAGTCGATTGTCGGCCGCTTCCTCGAGCACTCGCGCATCTACGCCTTCGGCAACGGGCACGGGCTGCCGCACAAGGATGCGCTGGTCTACATCTCCTCCGCCGACCTGATGCCGCGCAATCTCGACCGCCGCGTCGAGACGCTGATGCCGGTGCTGAACCCGACCCTGCACGAGCAGGTGCTGGACCAGGTGCTCCTCGCCAACCTGCTCGATAATGTGCAGAGCTGGGAGATCCTCGCCGACGGCACCAGCCGGCGTATCGTCCGCACGGTGGGCGAGGAGCCGTTCAGCGCCCAGGGCTACTTCATGACCAACCCCAGCCTGTCGGGGCGCGGCAAGGCGTTGGCCCAGTCGCAGCCCCGCAAGCTGGCCGAGCTGGTCAGCGGCGCCCGCAAGGCTGCCGAATAGCCGTCACCCACGGCGCCGGGCTTTTCCCGGCGCCGCCATGACAAAACAGGCCGGGCCTGTCAGGTTGCGCCGTGAGCGTGGCCGCGGTGCCACGGATCGGGAGGGCGACCATGCACAGCTATCTGCTGCCATTCACGCCGCGCTTCATCACG
>JBMOJG010000894.1:0-1794 GCA_049316925.1 Alsobacter sp.
TGTTGCGGTTCTCCTCCATGTCGATGAAGTCGATGACGATCAGGCCGGCGAGGTCACGCAGGCGCAGCTGGCGGGCCACCTCGTCGGAGGCCTCCAGATTGGTCTTGAACGCGGTGTCCTCGATGTTGTGCTCGCGCGTGGCGCGACCCGAGTTCACGTCGATGGCGACCAGCGCTTCCGTCTGGTTGATGACGATGTAGCCGCCCGACTTCAGCGTCACCTGGTTGGAGAACATCGCGTCCAGCTGCGCCTCGACGCCGAAGCGGGCGAACAGCGGCTGCACGTCGCGGTAGGGCTTCACGTTCTTCGCATGGCTCGGCATGAGCATGCGCATGAAGTCCTTGGACTCCTTGTAGGCGGCCTCGCCGGCGACGAGCACCTCGTCGATGTCCTTGTTGTAGAGGTCGCGGATCGCCCGCTTCACGAGCGAACCTTCCTCGTAGGTGAGGGCAGGGGCCGACGACTGCAGCGTCAGCTCACGCACCGTCTCCCACAGCCGCATCAGATACTCGAAGTCGCGCTTGATCTCGGCCTTGGTGCGCTTCGCGCCGGCCGTGCGCAGGATCACCCCCATGCCGTCCGGCACCTCCAGCTCCTGGGCGACGGACTTCAGACGCTTGCGGTCGACCGCGTTGGTGATCTTGCGGGAAATGCCGCCGCCACGGCCGGTGTTGGGCATCAGCACCGAGTAGCGGCCGGCGAGCGACAGATAGGTGGTCAGCGCCGCACCCTTGTTGCCGCGCTCTTCCTTGACAACCTGAACGAGCAGGACCTGGCGGCGCTTGATCACCTCCTGGATCTTGTACTGCCGGCGATGGGCGCGCGGCCGCTCGGGCAGCTCCTCCAGCGCATCCTCAGAGCCGACCTGCTCGATGACCTCGGCCTCCTCGGTGGCCTCGTCATCCTCCTCGTCGTCGTCGCTGTCGCCAGCCTCCTCCGCGCGGGCGGCCGGAGCGTCGGCACCGCTGTCTTCCTCGGGCGCACCGGCGTCCTCGGGTGAGCCGGCCTGTGCCGATGCCTGGATGTCGGTCGTGTCCTCGAATACGTCCTGCGCAGCATTCTCGACGGCGGCGGCATCGTCTGCCGCCTCGGCCGTGTCCTCGCCGGTCACGGCCTCCGACGTGTCGGCGGCGGCAGCCTTGGCAGGGCGGCCCTTGCCGCGGCGGCGCCGATGGTGCCGCTCCTCCGCCTCGTCGGCATCGCGCTCGTGGCGGGCCTCCTCGGCGAGCAGCGCCTGCCGGTCGGCAACGGGGATCTCGGTGTAGTCGGGATGGATCTCGCTGAAGGCGAGGAAGCCGTGCCGGTTGCCGCCATAATCGACGAAGGCGGCTTGCAGCGAGGGTTCTACCCGGATGACTTTCGCCAGGTAGATGTTGCCACGAAGCTGTTTCTTGTTGGCAGACTCGAAATCGAACTCCTCGACGCGGTTACCGCGAACGACGACGACGCGGGTTTCCTCCGGGTGGGAGGCATCGATCAGCATTTTGTTGGCCATGAGAGACTCTCATAGGCGCGGCTCCCGCCGGACGGCCAGGCTTGTCGGGGACGAATGCGCCGCTGCGCCCGGACGGGGCGGCGGCAAGACAGCGACAAGAAAACGGTCGGAACGGAGAGCGGCGCACGGTTGTCGCCGGGGTCCGGCGAGGGTTGCAGTCGCGCTTGAAGCCGGGAGGCGCGAGCGGTTCCGACGGAACTCCGTCCGGTGCACAGCGGCATCCGGTTGCGAAGGCTCACGACGGGTCCGGAGCAGGCTGCTCACACCTAAAGACCTCGACACAGGGCGGGCGTCCGGCT
>JBMOJG010000895.1:0-1784 GCA_049316925.1 Alsobacter sp.
GCGCTTGGCCGAGCGGCAGGCGGAGCGCCAGACCCGGCAGCTTGAGCTTGAGGCAGCCGAGCGCCTGTTGCGCGCCTCCTCCGAGGCGCGGGCGCGGCTGGAGAGCGAAGTCGCCGGGCTGCGCTCCGACCGAGCCCGCCTCAACGCCGCCCTGATCGACACGACCGGCCGGCTGCGTGGCACCGAAACCCGGGTCACCGGCATCGAGGGCCGGCTTGTTACCCTGAGCCAGACCGAGGAGGCGATCCGGCGCTCGCTCGACGGCCGGCGCGGAGTTGTCGTCGAGGTTCTGGCGGCGCTTCAGCGCATGGGCCGGCGGCCGCCGCCGGCTGTTCTGGTCCGTCCCGAGGACATGCTGGAGGCGGTCCGGGCCTCGATGCTTCTTGGCGCGGTGCTGCCCGAACTGCGGGCCGAGACGGAGGCGCTGGCCTCTGACCTGGCCGAGATGGTGCGGCTGCGCGCCGCGGCCGCGGCCGAGCGCGAGGGCCTCGGCCGCGAGGTTGCGGCGCTGGCCGAGGACCGACAAAGGCTCGCCGCCCTCATGGACGCGCGCCAGCAGGATCTGCGGGCCGCCGAGCAAACCGTGCAGGACGAGACCCGCAAGGCCGCCGAATTCGCCTCGCGGGCCCAAACTCTCAAGGATTTGATCGGCCGTCTGGAAGGCGACATTCAGGCGCAGGCGCGCGCCGCCGAGGAGGCACGGCGCCTCGCCGAGCGCGCGGAGGCCGAAGTCCGCAATCAGACCGAGGCGCAGGCGCGCGAAACGCGCGAGCGCATTGCCGCGCTGGCGTTTCGCGATCCCGCCCGGCTGGCGCCGAAGGTCGCGTTCGGCGAGACCCGCGGCCTGCTGCCGCTGCCCGTTGCGGGCAGTTTACTCAAGGGATTCAATGCTCCGGACGCTGTCGGAGGCACCCTGAAGGGGGCCGCCTATGCGACCCGGCCCGGTGCCGTTGTGTCGGCGCCCTGCGATGGCTGGGTGGCATTTGCAGGCCCGTTCCGGACCTACGGGCAACTCTTGATCATCAATGCCGGAGGGGGATACTATCTGCTTCTCGCAGGCATGGAACGGATGAACGTCTCCCTTGGACAGTTCGTTCTTGCCGGGGAGCCGGTGGCCGTGATGGGCGAGGCCTCGCAGGCGACAGCCGCGTCGGTGGGTAGCGAAACGACGCAGCCGGTGCTCTATGTGGAGTTCCGGAAAGACGGGACATCGATCGATCCGTCGCCCTGGTGGGCGGCGTCGACGAATGAGAAAGTTCGCGGATGATGCGCAAGCTCACACTTCTGATGGTCGGCGCGGCGCTGGGTGCCGGGGCCGCTACGGTCGCCACCCAGACACGTCTCCTCTCCGCGTCGAGCGCGGTGGCCGCCGCCTCCGACACCTATCGCCAGCTGAACCTGTTCGGCGACGTGTTCGAGAAGATCCGCTCCGACTATGTCGAGAAGCCGGAGGAATCGAAGCTCATCGAGTCGGCGATCAACGGGATGCTGTCCGGCCTTGATCCGCATTCGAGCTTCCTCGACGCCAAGAGCTTCCGCGACATGCAGGTGCAGACCCGCGGCGAGTTCGGCGGCCTCGGCATCGAGGTCACCATGGAAGAAGGCCTGATCAAGGTCGTGACCCCCATCGACGACACGCCCGCGTCGCGGGCCGGCGTCATGGCCGGCGACATCATCACCCACATCGACGATGAGGCCGTTCAGGGCCTCAGCCTCAATCAGGCCGTCGACAAGATGCGCGGTGCCATCAACTCGCAGGTCCGCCTGAAGATCGCCCGCAAGGG
>JBMOJG010000896.1:0-1784 GCA_049316925.1 Alsobacter sp.
CATGATCCGTCCGGCCAGAACGTATAGCGGCACAGCCAGCAGGACGAACGAATCCATCGAGTCGAAGATAACCTGCGGGATCGCGATCAGCGGCAGCCCGCGCCCGATGAAGAAGGGCAGCGCAGCGATGCCGAGCGCGAACGCGATCGGCACGCTGAGCGCGAACAGGGCAAGCATGATGCTGACGAGGACGAGCATGGCGTTAGTCCGTGTCCGCAAGCGTGGCGGCGTCGCGGATGTCGCGACCATCCAGCAGTGCCTCAAGGGCGAAGGCGCAAGTGTTGACGAACATCAGCACGCCCGCCACCGGCATGGCCCAGTAAACCCACGCCTTTGACACCTGCATCACCGGGCTCATCTCGGTCCGGCCAATGATGGTGACGAACTGCGATCCGTGCAGAATCATCAGCACGAACAACCAAAGGCACAGCCCGAGTGCGAGATAGCGCAGCATCCGCCCGGCGATGCCGGGCACCGCCTTGACGACGAAGTCGAGGGAAATGAGCTGCATGCGGCGGCAGCCTATCGCGGCGCCGAGAAAGACCAGCCACACGAGCAGAAAGCGGGCGAGCTCTTCGGTCCACGGCGCCGAGACGTTCACGCCCATGTGCGTCAGAACGAAGCGGACGAGGACCTGGATGAAGACGACGACGGAGATGGCCGCCAGCAACGCGCCGAGGAGGTAGTACATCGCGCGATTGAGCGCGTCGAGGACCCGCAAAGCCGCCTGCACATCCACCCCCCGGTCGCGGCGCCATGGGGGATGTCCCGCGCGCCGAAGGCTGTTTCAAGCCATCGTGGGAAGCCTACACGGCTTGATTTCGGCGACGCAAGATGTTCGCAGGGAGATATTTGCTTTCGCAATGCGGACAAGCTGGGTAGCATCCCGGTGAGAAACGGACGAGGATCGAAGGCATGGTCGCGCTCGGGGGAAAGGTCGTCCTCGTCACCGGAGCGTCAAAGGGAATCGGGGCCGCGATCGCCGCCGCCTGTGGGTCGGCCGGAGCGGCCGTCGTCGCCCATTACGGCACCGACAGGGCTGGCGCCGAGGCCGCGACCGCCGGCATTCCCGCGGACCGCCGCCTGCTGCTGACGGCCGACCAGTCCGACCCGCACTCTATGGACGGCCTGTGGCGCGAGGCGGAGGCATGGCGCGGCCGCGTCGACGCGACCGTCCTGAACGCGGCAAAAATGCTGACGACCGGCGGCGTCGAGGACGACGATGCCGTCTGGGACGATGCCTGGGACCGCCACTGGCGCATCAACGTGCTGTCCCCCACTAGGCTGATGCGCAACGCCGTGCGCCACTACCTTGCCGCCGGCGGCGGCGTCATCGTCACCATCTCGAGCTGGGCCGCCCAGCGCGGAACGACCAATCCGGACATGATGTCCTATGCCGCCAGCAAGGCCGCCGTGAAGGCAGCGGCGCAGAGCATCGCGCGTGGCTATGCCCGCCGTAACGTCCTGAGCTACATCGTCGCGCCGGGCGTCGTACGCACCCGCATGTCGGAGGATTTCGCCGCGCTCCAGGGCGGCGAGGAGAAGGTCAGCGCGACGCTTGCCATGGGCGAGTGGGTGCCCCCATCTGAGATCGGCGAGCTCGTCGCCTTCCTCGCGACCGGCAAGGTCCGCCACCTCACAGGCGCGACGATCGACGTCAACGGCGCGAGCTACGTCCGGTGATCAAGGGCCGCCGCGTCCGGCTTCCCGGCGTCGAAATGCGGGCGCCCGACCTGTCGTTCCGCTTCGAGGGTCGCCCCGTCGCCGCCGCTCCCGGCGAGACC
>JBMOJG010000897.1:0-1784 GCA_049316925.1 Alsobacter sp.
CGTGCGAGCTTCATCGTGCAGAGTGTCGGCGCAAGGCTGACGCTGTCCCTGATTGCGGCGGCAGCGCCGGGTTCAGCCGTGGCGGCTGGGTCTGCGGCAGATGCGCCGGCGTCACTTCAAGACAGCGCACGGTCGGCCGTGCTGCAGGCCGTGCGTCAGGCCGCGCTGGCCGGCCAGGACAGCCCGGCGCCGCTGCTGGCTCTGCTGGCACGCCTCACACCTTCCACGGCTCTGTCGGCGCCGCTGCGCGATGCTGCGGCTGCGCTGACCGCGTATGGCCTGTCGGCCGAACAGGTCGCGGATCCAGAAGCGCTGGCATCGGCCGTTGCCCGCTCCGGCCTGTTCGGGGAAGCGCGGGCGTCGGCAGGAAAGCCGGGCGTCACGGACTTCAAGGCGGCCCTGGCCACGGTTCTCGTTGCGGCCAGCGCCTGGAAGCCAGCCGCAGATGGGCCAGCCAACGCCGATTCCTCGCTTCCGACTGCGGCCGGTCCGGGCGTGCCCACGACCGCCAAGGCGGCAGGCCAGGGCGTGCTGTTCGAGGCCGCAGGCGACGCCAAGCTGGCCGTTTCGGCGTCTGTCAAACCAGCGGACGCACGTCCTGGGCAGGCTGACGAGACAGGGGGAACCGTCGCGCGGCCGGTCACGGTAGGCGGAGGGACTGGTGCCGTACTGCCACGATTTGCCTCTCTTCCAGCGATCGAAGTGCCGAAGACGGCCGCAGACGGCGTCAATGCCAGCCTGGCGGCCAGACCGGCAGCGCAATTGACGGGCACACCGACGCCGTCCGATACGACAGCACCACAACAGGCACACGAGACCGCCGCAACTGTGCTGGAGCGGACGGCCCTTCCCAAGACCGCGTTCGTCGATCCCGCATCAGCAGGCCGTGCCGTCGACAGTCCGGCCCCGAACCAAGACCCGGCTAGGCCGATCCAAGACGGACAGGCGTCGCCGAAGGCACCGTCCGATGCGCCGCGCCCGGGGGCCGCACTCGCGCTGCTGGCGCAACTGCTTGGGCATGACGCAGCCGACGTTCCGGCACCTTCGGCTACCCCGAATCCACAGGCAGCCGGTCGTTCGCCGCCGCCGCAGGCAGACAGGGCTCCGGCGCCGTCCCTGCCGGTTCCCGACAGGGCGGCAGACCTGCCGCCCGAGATGCCGGCCGGCGTGCTCAGGGCGACGGTGATCGAGCGGACCGAAGCGGTGCTCGACCGCATCGTGCTGTCCCAGCTGGCGTCGCTGCCGGCCGAGGCCACCGGACAGCCGACAGCGGCAAGCCAGCCGGGTGCGCAGAACTCCAGTCAGAACGGGCCAGCACAGAGCTGGGTGATGGACCTGCCGCTGCGCCTGCCGGGCGAGACCGCGGCGGCGCAGCTCAGGGTGAGCCGTGATGGCAGCCGCGGCGCCGAGGGCGTCGACGCGCCGAAGGGCTGGACGGTGGAGTTTGCGGTCGACACGACTGCCACCGGCCCGGTGCATGCGCGGCTGCGGCTCGGTGGCCCCATGCTGGGCGTGACGCTGTGGGCGGAGCGGCCGGCGACGCTGGCGGCGCTGCAGGACGCCGCGCCGGACTTGCGCCGTGCACTCGACGAGGCGGCGTTCTCGGTGGAGACGATCAGCGTTCTCGCCGGAGCCCCCCGGCTGCCGCGCCCGGCAAGACCCGGTTCGCTGGTGGACGCGCGATCATGACGCGGCCGGCGACGCCCCGGATTGCGGTTGCGCTCGACTACGACCGCAAGGGTGCGCCGCGTGTCACCGCCAAGGGACGCGGCGCGGTGGCCGAG
>JBMOJG010000898.1:0-1783 GCA_049316925.1 Alsobacter sp.
TGCCGGCCATCAGTTTGGCAGCTTCGTGCCCCAGCTCGGCGATGGCCGCGCGATCCTGCTCGGCGAGGTGGTCGACCGGCACGGCCGGCGCCGCGATATCCAGCTCAAGGGAGCGGGCCGCACGCCGTTCTCGCGCGGCGGCGACGGCCGCGCCGCCCTGGGTCCGGTGCTGCGCGAATATATGGTCAGCGAGGCCATGGCGGCGCTCGGCATCCCGACCACCCGCGCCCTGGCGGCGGCCGCGACCGGCGCCCCGGTCCTGCGCGAGGCGATCCTGCCCGGTGCGATCCTCACCCGCATCGCCGCCAGCCATCTCCGCGTCGGCACTTTCCAGTTTTTCGCCGCGCGCGGAGACAGCGAGGCGCTGGCGCAGCTGACCCGTTATGCGATCGCCCGGCACGATCCGGCTGCAGCGGACGCGCCGGTGCCGGCGCGTGCCTTTCTCGAGGGCGTGGTGGCACGCCAGGCCGCGCTGGTCGCACGCTGGCTGCTGGTCGGTTTTGTCCACGGCGTGATGAACACCGACAATTGCTCGATCTCCGGCGAGACCATCGACTACGGCCCCTGCGCGTTCATCGATGCCTATGATCCCGCTGCCGTGTTCAGCTCCATCGACCAGTTCGGCCGCTACGCCTACAGCAACCAGCCCGCGATCGTTCAGTGGAACCTCGCCCGCCTCGCCGAATGCCTGCTGCCGCTGATGGGGCCTGACGAGACCGAGGCGCTCGCCTTCGCGCAGAACGCCATCGGTCCCGGCTTCGCTGCGCGCTTCGCGCATGCCTACGAGGACGGGCTGCGCCGCAAGCTCGGCCTCGCAACAGCCCGCGATGGCGACAAGGCCCTAGCCCAGGCGCTGCTCGACCGGATGGCCGAGAACCGGGCCGACTTCACCCTGGTGTTCCGCCGCCTCTGCGCCGCTGCGGCCGACCCCGCGGCCGAAGGGCCCGTGCGCGACCTGTTCGTCGATCCAACGGTGTTCGACTCCTGGGCGGTCGACTGGCGCGCCCGGCTCGCGGCGGAGGGCGGCCACCCCGGCGCGCGGGCGACCGCCATGCGCGCCCACAACCCTGCCGTCATTCCGCGCAACCATCGCGTCGAGGCGGCGCTGGCTGCGGCTGTGGAACACGACGACCTCGGGCCGCTGCTGGCGCTGGCCGCGGCCCTGGCTGACCCTTATGCCGAGCGGGGCGCAGACGATCCCGACACAATGCCGCCGCCAACCGAAGCAGTGCCGTACCGCACGTTCTGCGGCACCTGAAGCCCCGGCCCTCGATCAGGCTCACATCGCCGCCACGACGCGCCCGCCTTCCGGCATCGGCACAGTGCTGACGGCCCACGGCATGCGGCCGAAAGGGTTCATGGTCTAGAGCATCATCCCGCCAAGTGGACACCGGTTGGCGGACAAAGCTGATGCTGAAACAAAGAGCTTAGCTAGAGCGGACGACCTGATGCAGTCAGGTCGGAACTTGCTCTAGCCTGCCGGCCTGCCGGCCTGCCGGGCAGCGGGGCAGCGGGGCTGCCGGGTGCGCAGGACATCTCGCATTTCGACGGCTGGCGCGCCTATATGGTGTCGCGCCGAGCGGGCTCGGCGTCAGGAGCAGGACCGGAGACGGAATGATGGCGATGGACGAGCAGCGCGTCGAACCTGCGGGCGAGTTGACGGTGCGGACCATTGCGATGCCGGCCGACACCAATGCCAATGGTGATATTTTTGGCGGCTGGGTGATGTCGCAGATGGACGTGGCCGGCGGCATTGCGGCGGTCGAACGCTCGCGCGGCCGGG
>JBMOJG010000899.1:0-1777 GCA_049316925.1 Alsobacter sp.
GCACCATCCCAAGCGCCGCGAGGCGATCGTCAACAACATGTTCTCGGTGCTGGTGCGGCCCGAGGCGCTCGGCACCGCCGAGGCGTTCTTTCCGCAGATGGACGCTTTCCTGGAATGGGTGCGCCTGCCGCCTCCCGGTCGTGACCCGACCGTGCAGATCGCCGGCGAACCGGAGCGCCGCTCCCGCGCCGAGCGGGTCGCAGCCGGCATCCCGGTCGACGCCACCACCTGGGAGCAGATCCTCGCCGCCGCCGAGTCGGTGGGCCTCGCCCGGTCCGCGCTCGCCGCCGAGGCAGGCATTGCCTGATCGCCGCCAGCCCGCCCCGACACTCAGCCCGCAGGAGACCGTCCATGCCCACTCGTGATCCGCTGCCGTCCGCCGTCCTCGATGCGCTCGCCGCGTATGACACGCCCACCGTCTGCAATGCGCTGGAACTGGTCGCGCCGGGCCGGCGCCTCGTCGGCTACACGACGCGCCCGCTGGTCTGTCCGTTTCCGGACCTGCCGCCGATCGTCGGCTATGCCCGCACGGCGACGATCCGGGCCACCGCGGCCTCCGGTGCCCCGGATGGCGGCAAGGCGCTGCGGCTCGCCTATTACGACTATGTCGGTACAGGTCATGGGCCACGCATCAGCGTCATTCAGGACCTTGATGGGGACCAGGCGGGTTTCGGTGCCTTCTGGGGTGAGGTCCACAGTGCGGTTCACAAGGCGCTGGGCTGCCTTGGCGTCGTCACCGACGGCTCGATCCGCGACATCCCGCAATGGGCGCCCGGCTTCCAGGCGCTGGCCGGCAGCCTCGGCCCGTCGCACGCCCATGTGCACCTCGCCGGCTTCGGCGAGCCGGTCCGGGTCGCCGGCATGACCGTCCAGTCCGGCGACCTCATTCACGCCGACCGGCATGGCGCGGTCGTGGTCCCGCACGACGTCGCGGCGGCTGTCCCCGCGGCAGCCGAGCTCTGCGCCCGCCGCGAGGCGGTGGTGCTGGCGGTGGCCCGCAGCCCCGATTTCAGCATCGCCCGGTTGCAGGCGGCGATTGCTGCCGGCGATGAAATTCACTGAACTGCAAGGCGGCGTGGCGTCATATCACGGGCCCGGGGCTTGTTTGCGGCCGTTGCTGCGGCCATAAGGGTCGCCGCTGACAGCCGGATACCGATGTCGAACGTCAACGATCCCAGCGCCGCGGGCGCCCCCGAGCCCCCGGATGCGCCGGATCGCGCCGGCCGCTATGCGTGGGTCGGCACGGCGGCGAGCGCGCTTCTGTTTGCCACCGCGCTCGGCGTGCTCTGGAAGATCCTCGGAGAGGTCAAGCTCGCCGACGTTCAGGCTGCGTTCCGCAACGCCGCCCGGGAGCAGATCGCGCTTGCGCTGTTCTTCACAGCCGTGAGCTACACGCTGCTGACCGCCTATGATGCGCTCGCCCTGCGGCAGTTAAAGCTCAAGATCCCCTACCGGACGACGGCGCTCGCCTCCTTCACCAGCTATGCGGTGTCGTTCACGCTCGGCTTTCCGCTCGTGACGGCGGCCGGCGTCCGCTACTGGATCTATGCGCCACGCGGTGTTCCGGCCGGCAAGGTCGCGAGCCTGACCCTGATCGCCGGCCTCACCTTCCTGCTCGGCATGGGCACGGTGGTGGGGATCGGGCTGATCTGGCAGGCCTCCGCGATCGCGTCGATCAACCATCTCGGCGTTTTCGCGAACCGCCTCATCGGCGTCGCTGTCCTGGCCGCGATTGGCTTCTACCTGTACTGGGTCGGGGTGAAACAGCGTGCGGTCA
>JBMOJG010000900.1:0-1775 GCA_049316925.1 Alsobacter sp.
GACGCTGCCGGTCTCGCTTGGGCAGATCCTGCTGGGCATAGGCGATGTCTGCGCGGCGAGCGCGGTGCTGTACGTGCTGCTGCCTCAGGGCCACGGCATCAGTTTTGAGACCTTCGCGGCGGTTTACGCCTTTGCCTGCATCCTTGGCATCGCCAGTCACGCACCGGGCGGCCTCGGCGTGTTCGAGGCGACGATCCTGCTCGCCTTCTGGCGCCTGCCCTATGACGGTCTCATCGGCGCCTTGTTCCTGTTTCGCCTTTGCTACTATCTCTTGCCTTTCGTCATCGCCGTTGCGCTTCTCGGTGCCTATGAGATTAGCCGGCGGTTGACTGCGTGGCGCGCCAATGTGGAGCGCAACGACGCCGAGTGAGGACGACGGCATGGCGCTGGCGAACGGGCGTGACACGGAGGTGCTCGATGCGGTGCTGGCGGCTGTCGCCGACCCGCTGATCGTCGTCGATGCCGCCGCCGTCATCGTGCGTGTGAACGATGCTGCGCGGCAGGCCTGGCCGAACCTGCGGGTGGGCAGTCCGCTGTCCTTCACGCTGCGCGAGCCGGACCTCGTCGACGCGGTCAGCGAGGTCCTGGCCGGAACGCCGCTGGTCGAGGGCACGTTGCTGGAGCGGGTTCCGGTCATCCGCAGCTTCGGCTTCCGGGCAACCGCCTCGGTGTCTCCGGGGCGCGCCCGTTCGGCGGTGCTGGCCTTCCGCGACCTCACCGAGGCCCGCCGCCTGGAGAGCATGCGCACCGATTTCGTCGCCAATGCCAGCCACGAGTTGCGCACGCCGCTGGCATCGGTGCTGGGCTTTATCGAGACGCTGGAGGGACCGGCCCGGCACGATCCGGCCGCGCGCGAGCGGTTCCTGTCGATCATGCGGGCACAGGCGCAGCGCATGGCGCGGCTGATCGACGACCTGCTGTCGCTGTCACGGGTCGAGATGAGCGAGCATCGCCGTCCGGAAGACAGTGTCGATCTTGTTGCCGTCGCAAGTCAGGCCGTCGACACCCTGAAACCGATTGCCGACGAGCGCGGGGTCACCGTCGAGGTGATCGTTCCGGACGGATCGCTGTACGTGCTCGGAGACCGCGACGAACTGCTGCGCGTCGCCGATAATCTGATCGAGAATGCGCTGAAATATGGCGGTTCCGGTGGTCGTGTGGCCGTCCAGGTCGAGCCCGTGGATGAAACCGGCCACGTCCCTGCCGCACGGCTGAGCGTGCGCGACTGGGGTCCGGGTATCGCCCTCCAGCATTTGCCGCGGCTTACAGAACGCTTTTATCGCGTCGATGTTGTCGACAGCCGCAGCCAGGGCGGCACCGGATTGGGGCTCGCGCTCGTCAAGCATATCGTCAACCGCCATCGCGGCCGGCTGACGGTGGAGAGCCGCCCGGGAGAAGGGGCCGTGTTCCGCGTCTCCCTGCCGCGCACACCGCAAGCCGGCCAGGAGCCGCGGTCCAGCCGCTGAGTGCCGTCACGGAACGGAGGTTCCACAGCCAGCGCATGTTATCAAACTGTCACTGCGCGGTCATACAAGACCGTCGCACACCGCCACCGGTGCGCGGCGAGCCGAGGGCCCCTGCAATGACGACGGCACCCATGATCCTGATTGTCGAGGATGAGGAGCCGTTGTCGCTTCTGCTCCGTTACAATCTCGAGGCGGAGGGCTACACCGTCGAGGTCGTGGCCCGCGGTGATGACGCCGACACACGCTTGCGCGAGCGCGTTCCCGATCTCGTTCTGCTCGACTGGATGCTGCCTGGCCTCTCCGGCATCG
>JBMOJG010000901.1:0-1772 GCA_049316925.1 Alsobacter sp.
TGACACGACCGCGAGGGACCCCGCATGGCCCGGCTCAGGCCCGCCGAGGGCGATGTCATTGACGGCTTCGTGCTGGGCGCAAGCCTGCACAGGGCGACCATGAGCAGTCTCTGGCGTGTTACCCGGCAGGATGGCGCAAGGCCAAGCGAGCCGCCATTGCTGATGAAGATCCCGTCTCTGGCCGAGGGCGACGACGTATCGGCGATCATCGGCTTCGAGCTCGAGCAGATGATCCTGCCGCGGCTCTCCGGTCCGCACGTCCCCCGCCATGTCGCCTCCGGCGATTTTACCAGCCTGCCGCATCTCGTCATGGAGGAGGTGATCGGTGAAAGCCTCGCGGCTGTGGTCGGCCGGGCACCGCTGCCGGCCGAGATGGTCGTGGATCTCGGCACGCGCATCGCCCGCGCCCTGCAGGACCTGCACCGCCAGCACGTCCTGCATCTCGATCTGAAGCCTGCCAACATCATGCTGAGGCCGGACGGCACGGTCGTGTTCCTCGATTTCGGCCTGTCGCGCCACGACGAGCTCCCGGACCTTCTCGGCGAGGAATCCGACGTGCCGATGGGCACCGGCGCCTACATCGCGCCCGAACAGGTCCTCGGCGACCGCGGCGAGCCGCGCAGCGATCTGTTTGCGCTGGGCGTGATCCTGTACGAGCTGCTCACAGGCGTGCTGCCGTTCGGGTCTCCCCAACGCAAGGCCGGGATGATGACCCGGCTGTGGCGCGATCCGGTGCCGCCGCGGGCCCTGCAGCCGGACTGCCCTGCCGCGCTGCAGGAGCTGGTGCTGCAGTGCCTCGAGGTTGATCCGGCCAACCGGCCCTCCAGCGCCGCCCAGCTCGCCTTCGCCCTCAGCCATCCCGACCAGGTGCCGCTGGGGGCCCGTGCGACCAAGCTGCGGCGGGACGGCGTCTGGACCGTGGTCAAGCGCTGGCTGTCGGCCCGCAGCAGCCGGCGGATGAGCACGACCCCGCGCATTGCCAGCACCGTGGCCGGGGCGCCGATCGTGCTCGCCGCCGTCGACCTGACAGGCGGCCAGGACGTCCTGTCGGACGCCATCCGGAACCATGCCGGCCGGGTTCTGGCAGCCGAACCGGGGGCACGACTGGCCTGCGTCACGGTGCTGCGCACCGCCTTGCTGTCGCTCGAGGCCGATGTGTCGGCCGATGACAGCCCGGCCTATCTGCAGCGGCTCGTCGAACTGCGGGCCTGGGCCGGGCCCATCGCCGGCGGCGACACCGCCCGGGTCAGCTTCCATGTCATCGAGGCGGTCGACCCGGCTGCCGCGCTGGTCGGCTATGTCCGCCACAACCACATCGACCATGTCGTCATCGGCGCCCGCGCATCCTCGGCGTTGCGACGCTACCTCGGCAGCGTCTCGGCCCAGGTGGTGGCCGAGGCGCCCTGCACCGTCACCGTCGTGCGCGTTGCCGGTGGTTCCGCGCAGCCCGAGCCCGACTGACGCAGGTCCGGTCAGGCAGGCGGCGCGCCGATGGTGTCGGCCTCGGCGCCGAGTACCTCCTTCACCCAGCGAAACGCCGCATTGGCGGCCGGAACGCCGCCATAGATCGCCGTCTGCAGCAGCAGCGCGCGCAGCTCCTCCAGCGTCAGGCCGTTCTTCAGCGCCGGGCGCAGGTGCAGCTTGAACTCCTCCTCGCGGTGGAGGGCGACCATCATCGACAGCACGATGATCGACCGCGTCTTGAACGGCAGCGTCGCGTCGCCCCAGATCTCGCCCCAGGCCGTGCGCGAGATGAACTCCTGCCAGGGGCG
>JBMOJG010000902.1:0-1767 GCA_049316925.1 Alsobacter sp.
CGCACGAAGGGGATGCCATCCTGGCCGTCGCCGGCCAGTCGGTGAAAACCCTGGCCGAATTCTATCGGAAGCTGTGGCGGCTGGGGACGGCAGGCGTCGACGTGCCGCTGACCCTGGAGCGCGAGGGCGATGTCTTCGATGTAAAGGTCACGTCTGCTGACCGATACCGACTGCTGCGCGTGGGCCCGATCCACTAGTCGGCGCAGACTGATTGCTTGCGAAAAGTGTACAAGTCTGTACGCTTTGCAGAAGGTGCTTTCCGTTAGATTGGTCGCTACCGTCCTTTTGCGCTAGACTATCGTGGTTAAGTAAGAATGTGACAATTTAACGAGGCTGCGTGGACGTAGGCGACCAAACGACCTTGCGGAACCGCATCTTGCGGCACCTCGCGCGTGACGACTTTCAGCTGCTTGCGCCAAGCCTGCAACGGGTGTCGCTGGCGCCGCGCGAGACACTCGAGATGCCGGACGCCCCGGTGTCGGACTGCTTTTTCCCCGAACCCGGCGTTGTCTCGATCATTGCGCAGAATGGCGACGGCGAGCGCCAGGATGTCGGCCTGGTCGGGCCCGAGGGCATGACCGGGTTGATGGTGGTGATTGGCGCCGACCGCTGCCCGCACCACGGCATCGTCCAGGTGCCGGGCCGTGCCTGGCGGTTGCCGGCGCAGCGCCTCGCCGAGGCCATACAGGCATCGCCAAGGCTGCACGCCTTCCTGCTGCGCTATGCCCATGCCTTTGCCGTGCAGGTGGCCGGAACAGCCCTGGCCAATGGCCGCTATGGGCTTGAGGCCCGCCTCGCACGCTGGCTGCTGATGGCCCATGACAGGGCCGACCGCGAGGATCTGCCGCTGACCCACGAGGCCATCGCCCAGATGCTCGGCGTCCGCCGCGCCGGGGTCACCACCGCACTGCACAAGCTGGAGGGCTCTGGCACCATCCGGGCGGTGCGCGGCAGCATCACCATTCTGGACCGCAGGCAGCTGGAAAAGGTCGCCGGCGCCAGCTATGGCCGCCCCGAGGCGGAATATGCCCGCCTGTTCGGAGCATCCTCGCAGGCCGGCCTGACGACCTGAGGGCCGCCACATCGCCGGCCATTAGCCGGGCGGCCTGTGCTGAGCCCGCTGCGCCGGTCAGGGCTCATTAGAGCGACCCCTCGCGACGGCCGGAAGCTTTCGGTAAACCCGAATCGGGGACGATTCGGGGATCCGGAGGGACCGATGGCGAGCTGGCGGGACGAGCGCAACGACAAGGCCAGGGCTCGCCTGGCGCGATCGCTGCCGGCCGTTTTCCCTGCCGGCGTCATGGCCCATGCCATGGCACGCCCGCTGGTCCCGCCAACGCCGCGCCTGGCAGTCGAATCCTACTGGCGCCATCACGTGCTGCGGGCCGAGGCGCTGTCGCGCAAGCTCGCCGCATCGACAGGGGCCCCCGAGGGCTGGAGCTGGGACCCCGGGGCAGGACGGTTCCGCGAACCGCCCCTGCCCTGGCGCGACCGCCGGTTCGCACCCGGCCCCGGCCGTTGTTGCGTTTGCGGGGCGGCGGTCTGGCGCTATGGCTGGCACACCGACCTGTGGGTGGACGGCACGCCGAACCGCCGCGCCGGCTGGCACGCGGCCTGTGTCACGGCCCTGCAGCTGTGGACCGCGCCGAGCAGTCACGCCAAGGCCCTGCGCAGGGCGCAGCAGCACCGCTGTGCCGCAACCGGCAAGCGTCTGCTCAAGACCGCCGAGGTCGACCATGGCGAACCGCTCTACCGGGTCTGGCGCAC
>JBMOJG010000903.1:0-1766 GCA_049316925.1 Alsobacter sp.
GATCGTGCCGTCCCGCATCACCGCCGTGTCGGCGAAGAAGCAGCGCGAACTCGCCCAGGCGATCAAGCGCGCCCGTTTCCTCGGCCTGCTGCCCTATCTGATCGGCTGACCGGCCGGATCGGTTGCTGCTGGCAGCACCCCTGAACGTTGCAGCGGCGGTCACGATCGGATCGCCGCTGTCGCCTTGAAATCAGTCGCCCGGAACGGCACACCGTCGCCGGGTATGGCTGGGGAGCCACCCTCCCCTAACCGGTCCACGGGACGCGGGACAGCTCGACGATGACGTTGATAGTTGGCATTGGCGCTGCTGCGGGCCTCGTGTCCGCCCTGCTGTTCGCGGTCATCACGACCGGGAACACGCTTGCACTGTTGCTGTATTTCGTCGCACCGCTGCCCATCCTGCTTGCTGCGCTCGGCTGGAACCATCGGGCCGGGATTGTAGCGGCCGTGGTCGGCAGTGCTGTCGTCGCGTTCGTGTTCCGCCCGGTCGCGGGCCTGGCCTTCCTGGTCAGTGTCGCCCTGCCGGCCTGGTGGTACGCCTACCTTGCCCTGCTGGCGCGCACGGACGAGACCGGCACGGAGTGGTATCCGCTCGGCCGCCTGCTGGTGTGGATCGCAGCGATCTCGGCCGGCCTGACTTTGGCCGGAGCCATGACGCTCGGCGGCACCTACGAGGCCTTCGTCGGCGCTTTTGTCCGGGCCGTCCGCATCATCGAAACGATCAATCCGCGCGCCTTCGAAGGGCTCACCGGGGAGGCCCGGGCTCAGTCGATCGCCGAGCTGGCGCGGCTTCTGGCGCTCATCGCGCCGCCGGTCAGCGCTGCCACTGGGGTCGGCATGGCCGTGCTGCTCGTGTGGGGCGCAGCGAAGATCACAGTTGCTTCAGGTCGGCTGCCCCGCCCCTGGCCGGCATTGCCGGATACGGAGATGCCGCGCACGACGATTGTGATCCTTGGGATCGCGGCAGTGCTCGGCGTCTTGCTCGACGGTTTCGCCGGTCTCGGCGCGCTTTCGGCCGCAGCGGCCCTGACGATGGCCTACTGCCTGCAGGGGCTTGCCGTCATCCATGTGCTGACGCGCGGCATGAGCGGGCGAACCGGCATGCTGGCCGGCGTCTACATCATCTTCATCGTTCTGCCTGGCTGGCCGGTGCTGCTCTACGCTCTTGTCGGCATCGCAGACACGGTTTTTGGCCTGCGGGCCCGCAAGCGCGCCGGTGGCCCGCCCGTGCGGCCCTCACCCTGATTCCTTCAACCCGATCCTCACGAACACCAGGAGAACCACCATGGAAGTCATCCTTCTCGAGCGCGTCGCCAAGCTCGGCCAGATGGGCGAGACCGTCCGCGTCAAGGACGGGTTTGCCCGCAACTACCTTCTGCCGCGCGGCAAGGCGCTGCGCGCCACCGGCGCCAACAAGGAGCGCTTCGAGGTTCAGCGCGCCCAGCTCGAGGCGCGCAATCTCGAGCTCAAGGCCGAGGCCCAGGGCGTTGGCGAGAAGCTCGACGGCCAATCCTTTGTCATCATCCGGCAGGCCGGCGAGATGGGCCAGCTCTATGGTTCCGTTGCGGCCCGTGACCTCTCCGACGCGCTGACGGCCGGCGGCTTCTCGGTCAACAAGCAGCAGATCGTCCTGAACGCGCCGATCAAGACCATCGGCCTGCACAAGATCCCCGTGCACCTGCATCCCGAGGTCGAGGTCACGGTGACGCTCAACGTCGCGCGCAGCCCGGAAGAGGCCGAGCGTCAGTCCAAGGGCGAGTCGGTCC
>JBMOJG010000904.1:0-1762 GCA_049316925.1 Alsobacter sp.
GCGGAGCTTGCAGGCGTCGAGCGCCGGTCGGTGATGATCCTGCACCAGCCTAACGGCAAGCCGTTCACGCCTGGTCGACTAGGCGACTGGATGGCGCGGGCTATAGAGAAGGCCGGGCTTCCTACCGAATGCGTCCTGCACGGGCTGCGAAAGTCGGCAGCGGCGGCACTGGCCGAAGCTGGGTGCAGCGAACGCGAGATCATGGCCATCACCGGCCATCGGACGCCGCAGATGGTGTCGCTTTACACGCGGTCTGCGGATCAGAAACGACTGGCCAAGTCGGCCATGGCCAAGCGGGAAAAGGACGAGCCGTGAACGCGGATTGGCAAACCTTGTCAAACCGGCCCGCTAACCCCTTGATCCAGCTCACTTCGGGTTAATGCGTCGTTAAGCACGCGGCAGCTCTTGCCGGGCCCCGGCAGGAACCGTCGTGGCACGGCAGGGCCGATCCGGTGCACGCTCTGTCAATGTCAATTCATATCAATGGCTTGCGCCAAGCCGCATGCTGGCATGGCTTTCGCTGGAGGAGGGTGACCTCTGACCCACGGATGCCATGTCCCGATCGCAGCCCCTCTTCCGCCACCTGCGCCGCACCGGGCTGGTGCTCGCCTGCGCCGCGGCGTTCTGCGCCACGGCCGTGTCCGCACTGGCCAGCTCGCGCATCAAGGATCTCGCCTCGGTCGAGGGCGTCCGGCAGAACCAGCTGGTCGGCTACGGCCTCGTCGTCGGCCTCAACGGCACGGGCGACAGCCTCAACAATTCGCCCTTCACCAAGCAGAGCCTGCAGGCCATGCTCGAGCGGCTCGGGGTCAACACCCGCGGCGCCAACCTGCGGACCGTGAACGTCGCCGCCGTGATGGTGACGGCGAACTTCCCGGCCTTCGGCGCCCAGGGCACCCGCGTCGACGTCACAGTGTCGGCGCTTGGCGATGCCAAGAGCCTGCAGGGCGGCACCCTGCTGGTCACGCCGCTGCTCGGCGCCGACGGCGAGGTGTACGCCGTGGCCCAGGGTTCCGTCGCCATTTCGGGCTTTTCCGCCGAGGGCGACGCCTCCAAGGTGACCCGCGGCGTGCCAACGGTCGGCCGGATCGCCAATGGCGCGCTGATCGAACGCGAGATCGACTTCCAGTTCCGGCAGCTGAAGTCCCTGCGCCTGGCCCTGCGCAACCCCGACCTGACCACCGCGCGGCGCATCGCCGCCGTCATCAACGATTTCATGGGCGCCGACACGGCGGAGCCGACCGATCCCTCGACGGTGACGCTGCAGATCCCGCCGCGCTTCGTCGGCAACATGATCCAGCTGCTCACCGACATCGAGCAGCTGCGCGTCGAGCCCGACCAGACCGCCCGCGTCGTCATCGACGAGCGCTCCGGTATCATCGTGATGGGCAAGGATGTGCGCGTCTCGACCGTCGCGGTGGCCCAGGGCAACCTGACCGTGACGATCACCGAGCAGCCGGTGGTCAGCCAGCCCAACGCGCTCAGCCCCAATGGCCAGACGGTCGTCGTGCCGCGCACCGGCGTGAATGTCGACACGCAGAGCGGCAACAAGCTCGCCCTCGTCAAGGAGGGCGTGACGCTGCGCGAGCTCGTCGACGGATTGAACGCGCTTGGCATCGGCCCGCGCGACCTCATCTCCATCCTGCAGGCCATCAAGGCGGCAGGTGCCCTACAGGCCGAAATCGAGGTGATGTGATGCCCGGCCCACTTGACACGGCGCCCCCCATCACTGCCCGCGCCAACCCAACCGACCCACCCGACC
>JBMOJG010000905.1:0-1761 GCA_049316925.1 Alsobacter sp.
GGCACACCCACCACGTCGAAGGCGCGGAACTGGTACTCGAGGAAGACGAAGAACACGACGTAGTGTACCGCCATCGTCGAGAGGACGAAGTAGAGCCCCCTCACCCGCAGCGACGGCAGGCCGGCCAGGACGCCGACGACGCAGCCGGCCAACGCGGACGAGAGCAGGACAATCGGGAACGGCAGGCCAAGCTGCGTCCCGGTGATCGCCGCCGCCATGGCACCCGTGGCGTAGAACGCCGCATGGCCGATGGAAATCAGTCCGGCGCAGCCCGTGAGATAGTTCAGCGAGAGCGCGCCCAGCATCGAGATCAGCATCAGGTTGACCTGCGAGAGGCCCAGATTCAGAAGCTGCATGTTGGACAGGCGCACGCCGAAGATGCTGCGCTCCGTCAGCAACGTCGGCAAATAGATGAGCGCGGCGACCGCGATGATCGTCAGCGCGATCCGGCCCCATTTCGGGGACGCGACACGCGGGGCCGGGAGGGAGGAGGCTGCGGGATCCATCACTGTTCCTCGCTGCCGTCAGACGCGGTTGATGCTGGGCTGCCCCAGCAGACCCCATGGACGCACCATGAGGATCAGCAGCAGCAGGATGTAGATGACGATGTCGCTGGCTTTCGGCGAGATGTAGCTGGCGGCAAGCTGCTCGATGATGCCGACGAGCAGGCCGCCCACGATGGCGCCCGGAATGCTCTGCATGCCGCCGATCACCACCGCCGGCATGGCCAGCAGGCCGATGCTCTCAAGTTCGGTCGAGACGATCTGCAACTGCCCGAGGAATACGCCGCCAATCGCCGCCAGGGTAAAGCCGATGGCCCAGGCCAGCCGGTTCATGATGTTGACCCGGACGCCCGAGATCACGGCGGCATGATGACTGTCCGCCGTCGCCCGCATCAAAAGGCCGATCGAACTGAAGCGGAAGAACAGGCCGAACGCGATCATGCAGGTCCAGCTCACCACCGCCGCCGTCAGGTGCAGCTGCGAGATGCGCAGACTGCCGATCGCGAAGCTGCCGCTGGGCAGCGGCGTCGTCAGGGTCCGCCCGGCCGGCCCGAAGACGATCTCGATCGACGACCGCAGCACGATCGACAGGGCGATCGTCAGCATGATGATCGACAGGATCGAGCGCCCCGACAGCGGCTGGATCAGGGTGGCCTGGATGAAGGCTCCCATCAGTGCGGCGACGACGAGGATGAACACGACCGCCACCGGGAACGGCAGGTTCAGGACCGAGATCGCCGTCACCGCCAGATAGGCTCCGCACACGGCGAACATGCCCTGCGCGAAGTTGAACACATCGGTCGCTTTGAAGATGACCGCGAAGCCAAGGGCGACCAGCCCGTAGATGCTGCCCAAAGCAAGGCCGCTGAACAGAACCTGTCCGAACATGGTCGCCCTCCGTTTACGTGGTTTGATTGTTACTTCGTGTACTTGGAGTAATCAGCGTATTCGCCGTACGCCTTGAAGCTGTCGCTCGAAAAATCATAGCCGAACAGCTTAAAGACGACCGGGCCGGTATTGTTGGTCGGCGTGTAGGTGATCGGCGCCGCAAGGCCCTGGCTGTCGACGACGAACCCCTTCGACAGAACCTCGACGAGCTTGGCGCGCGAGACAGCGGGGCCGGCGCGGTCCAGGGCCTCGGTGGCCATCTTGGCGACGATCCAGCCGGCCACGTAGTTGATGTCGGCCTTCAGCGCGCTGCGGCCGATCTTGTCCGCATAGGCGGACAGCTCGACATTGCCCGGCTCCTTGTCGGCGC
>JBMOJG010000906.1:0-1755 GCA_049316925.1 Alsobacter sp.
TCATGGGCGCACCCGCCGACCTCGTCGCCAAGGTGAAGGCCGCGATGCCGCCGCCAAGCGATTCATCGACAAGGACCGTGCGGGGCATCAGCCGGACGCAGACCGCCTCGGCCTCCTGTGCGTCTGCAGCCTGACTGACGTTGGCCCCGGCGGCCTCGAGCATTCTCGCGAGCGCTGGGCGCACACAGTCTTCCGCCGAGACGACCAGCACCGGGATGTCACGCAGAAGCGGCTGCGAGAGTTCGTCCTCGGTCGGCGCGAGGACGACGATGCAGCGAAAGGTGCTGCCCTTGCCAACTTCGCTGTCGACGCTGACCCAGCCACCCATGCGTTCCACAAGCCTGCGGCTGATAGCCAGTCCGAGGCCGGTCCCGCCGAAGCGCCGCGAGATGGAGCCATCGAGCTGCGAGAACTCGTGGAACAGCGCCGACAGCTTGTCGGCTGCTATCCCGATTCCGGTATCGGCGACTTCGAAGCTGAGATGGACCCGCCCTTCCTCGGCTTCGGGGCCGCGGGCCACGCGCACCTCGACCTGGCCGGACGGCGTGAACTTCACCGCATTACCGACGAGGTTCAGCAGCACCTGGCGCAGGACGGCGGGATCGCCGCGGACGTGGCGCGGCACATCCGCTGCGATGTGGGCAACGATGAAAAGGCTTTTCTCGCGTGCCGCCGGGGCCACGATTTCCAGGACGGTTCCAACGGTGGCTTCGAGATCGAAGGGAATGTCTTCCAGGTCGAGCCTGTCCGCCTCCAGCTTCGAAAGGTCAAGAATGTCGCTGATGATCATCAGGAGGTGCTCACCTGACGCCTTCAGGGTTGAGACGAAACGGGCCTGTTCGTCGTCAAGCGGCGTGTCGATCAGCAGGTTGGCCATGCCGATCACCCCGTTCAGCGGGGTCCGCATCTCGTGGCTCATCATCGCCAGGAACGACGTGCGGGCGCGCGTAGCAGCCTCGGCCTCGTCGCGGGCGCCCGCCAGCGCCTCCTGCGTCCTGACGCGCTCGGTAATGTCCGTGTAGGTCTGGACAACGCCGCCACCCGCCAGCGGGATTGACCGGATCTCAAGGACCGAGCCATCCGGGCGGGAACGTTCATAGACCTGATACTTGGCCGCAATGCCACCGCTGCGGATGGAGGCCAGTGTTTTCTCGTCTAAAGCCGTGGCCTCGCTGTCGCACTCGCCGTTCTCCCTTTGCCAGCGGAGAATGTCGTCAAAGCGTGGGCGGGTATGCAGGAACACCGTCGGCAGGCCGAGCAGGTCCACGGCCTGGCGGTTGATCACCGCAACAGTCCTGTTGGCGTCCACCATCATGATGCCCTGGCTCATATTGGCGAGGGTCGCCTCCAATTCGGCACTCTTTTGCGAGGCATGCCGCTCGCTTTCCGCTAACGCACCGCGGGCACGGGTGAGCCGGATGCGATGGCGGGAGCTCAGGACAATCGCGAAACCGATCAGCAACGTCATGCCGGCGGCGGACAGGCGCAGTTCCTGCTCCTTGACGGTGACCGCGGCATAGATCTCCTGTTCCGGCATCGAGACCGTGACGTGCAGCGGAAAACCGCGCACCTCGCGCCAGGAGACCAGCCGGTCCAGCCCGTCAATCGCACTGCGTAGTTGGGTCCAGCCATGAGGAGCGGCGCGCATGTCCCGCATGAGGGGCGTGTCCGACACATCCCGCCCGAGGGCAGCTCCGGGACCGCCGCGGGCACGAACAATGCCGTCGCGTCCGATCAGCGTGATGGCGCCGTCGG
>JBMOJG010000907.1:0-1753 GCA_049316925.1 Alsobacter sp.
CCACCCGAGCAGTTACGGAAAGGGCGCCGGTAACGGCGCCCTTTCTCGTTGTGGCGGGCCCATTCTCATTGCGGCAAGCCCTTCTTCGGCCAGCCCTGACCGGGTCTGGCGAGGCCTGACCGGGAGGCCAGTCCGGCGCACTCCGCTGGTATCCGGCCGGGTGATGCGACCGGCCGTTGGCGCCAGGTCGGTCCCGTTGCCCCGACAGGCGTTCACGCCTGCGCGAGCCAGGCCTGCGACGCTCCCGTGACGGCACGGTTGCGCTTCGCGGACGCACCGTGACCATGCTACACGATGCGGCCGCGGCGCAGCCTGCGCCGGCCGACGCCCTCCGGAGTTGTTCCCGCATGCGTGGTTCCAAGCTCGTTCCGCTCGCCGCGGCCGTCGCCGTCATGGCTGTCGCAGTCGCCACCATGGGCGCTGCCTCGGGAGAGAGGATCCTGCTGGGACTGGCCGTCGTCGGGCTCCTGCTGGCCGCAGCGACGTTGCGCTCCGCCAGGATCTCGTCGTTCCTGCAGATCTTCATCGCCATCTTCGCGGTCGAGTATGTGGTGTTCTCCGGCATCGTCGCGCTGGGGCGCGCCGGGATGTGGCCGGATGCGCTCGCCGGAATGGCGCCGCCCTCGAGCCTGCCCGTCACCGTCGGCATTTTCGGGATCCTCGTTTACGCCGCCTCGCACCTGCCGGTGATCCGGACGATTACCCGCCTGGCGGACCTCTATTTCGACACGCGCGAGAGCGGCACGGCGCAGATCTGGCCGCTTGGGCGCGTCACCCTGCCGGAGACCTGGCTGGCGCGCCTTGCCGTGGTGTTCCTCGTCGTCGTCAACCAGGCCCAGGTCGGCATCTCGGTCCGCCTGTCCTTCTTCAACCGCGACTGGTTCAACGCCATCCAGGAGAAGAACGAGCCGGCGTTCTGGTCGCTGCTCTATACGGTCTTCCTGTTCTGGGCGGCGATCTACATCGCCAGCGCGATCCTCGAATATGTGGTGCAGTCGGGTCTCACCATCCGTTGGCGCCGCTGGCTCACCGATCATTTCGTCGGCGACTGGCTCGGTGACCATGTTCACTACCGCATGGCGCTGGCGCAGACCGGCGCAGACAACCCCGACCAGCGCATCGCCGTCGACATCGACCGGTTCATCGACCAGACCTACGGCTTCTCGATCCGCCTTCTCGCCACCGTTTCGTCGCTGGTGTCGTTCTCGATCATCCTGTGGGGGATCTCCGCCAATTTCACGTTGCCGGGAACCACCATTGCCGTGCCCGGCCTGCTGTTCTGGGTGGCGCTGGTCTATGCCGGCATCGGCACCGCCATTACCCACTGGATCGGCCGCTCGCTGGTGCCGCTCAACTTCGCCCAGCAGCGCTACGAGGCCGACTTCCGCTTCTCGCTCGCCCGCCTGCGCGAATACTCCGAGCAGATCGCCCTGCTGTCGGGCGAGCGCGCCGAGCGCGGCCTGGTGATGGGTCGCTTTGGCTGGGTGCTGTCGAACTTCTGGAGCATCGTCGGGGTGCGCAAGCGCCTGCTGGCCTTCACCGCGTCCTACGGCCAGGTCAGCCCGATCATCCCCTATGTGATTGCCGCGCCGTTCTATTTCGCCGGCAAGGTGCCGCTCGGCACGATGACGCAGACGGCCGGCGCCTTCGGCAATGTCGAGGGCGCGCTGAACTTCTTCGTCAGCTATTACGTCACGCTGGCCGACTACAAGGCCGTGATCGACCGGCTCGACACCTTCGACAGGGCGATCGG
>JBMOJG010000908.1:0-1750 GCA_049316925.1 Alsobacter sp.
TGGCCGCGGCGATCAGACAGCTGCCGCCGGCCGACTTCGCCGCCCGGTGCACGTTGAAGAGATTGCGGATGCCGGCGGAGCTGAGGAAGCTCACGTCGACGAAATCGAGCCGGATCACGTGCGTGCCGCGGTGCAGTTCCTCGGCGACGGCATGCTCAAGTTCCGCGCCCGACTCCGCATCGAGCCGGCCGCTGACGACGAGATCGACCGGCTGGTCGCCGGCGTCGACGTCGCCCTTCGCTCGCCGCTCGATGGTGAGGTGCATGCCGTTCCTTCGCGCCAGTCCTTCGCCACGCCGCCGCAGGTCCTTGCGCAGGCCGTATAGTAGCGGCTCGCCCCGAGGAGGACCCATGGAAACCGTCTGGATTCTGCTCGCCTCCGCCGCGGGGGCATGCATCGCGCTGCAGGCGGCCGCCAACGGGTCGCTGCGGACCAATCTCGGCGACCCACGGTACGCCGCGTTCTTCTCGATCTGCGGCACGATCGTCACCGCCGTGGCTGTCATGCTCCTGCTCCGCCCGGCGCCGCCCGCCGCAGCCGCCATCCGGGCGGCGCCCTGGTGGAACTGGATCGGCGGCCCGCTCGGGGCCGCACACGAAGCACATCGGCAGCAGGTGTTGATGCGGCTTGATGGGCGTGCGCTGCTCCGCCGCGACCGCTTCGTCGAAGCTGGCACGTTCGAGCCGGCCGAGCGCGATCGTAAGCGGGCGGCCGGTGGCGACGACAGCGGCCCCCTGGCGCAGCTCCCATTTGCCGGGTTCGGGTTCGACGACATCGAGCGCCGTCTCGAGCGGCGGCGGCGCCCGCAAGGTCACCTCCGCCCCTCCCTCGATATGACGCGCGAGCAATCCGCAGACATAGCCGCCGTTGCCGGAGTTGGGCGGCCCGCGAAAGCGCCGCGCAATGGTCATCGTCTGCATCCAGGCTCCACCGTCTCACGAGTCTCACGGAGTCTCACCGGGCGTGAGACACCTCCGATGCCGATGACATAGGGCTTTCAGCCATTCTGTCTCATGTCTCACGACTCACACACTTCGGAAAAAACGCCACAGGTTTTCCGTGCGGAGTCGTACGATAGGCCTCGGCCCAGTCGTGGGTCCGGGCGTCGAGCGCCGCTCTGTCGGTCAAGGACTTGGCGAGGCTCAGCCGTTCCAGCGCCGTCAGCCAATGCTCGTAATAGTGCGAGCCGTCGTCGGGCGCGGCATCGCGCAATACGCCGGACAAGGTCTCGACCCATTCGCCCCAGGTGAAGCGTCCCGCCTCGCAGAGCTGTAAGGTGAGGGCGAAGGCCTGCGCCTGCCACGGCTCGGCGAAGACCGGGCCGTCGGCGTCGCGGGGCAGGCTGGGCAGCGCGTCGAGCCGCTCAGGCGGGCTCAAGATAGTCTTCCCACAGGTCGAGATAGACCGCATCGGCGGGATTGGCGGCCTCGCCCCACAGCTCGCGCGCGGCGAAGCGCACGGTGTAGAGGTACTGCGGCTTCTCGCCTTCGAAGCGGGCGTTGGAATCGGGAAAGACATGTGCGCCGTGATGGCATTCGATCGTGCCCTGCCGGCCGCGCACATAGCGCGGCAGCCGCGTGTGTCCCGTTGGATTGATGTCCTTGGCACGCACCGTGGCGCCTGTTTCGAAGCGCGGCGCAGCCGATGTCGCACGCAGCGTGGGACCGCCGGCGGCGATGGCCGGCAGCACCTTGTCGGACGTGAGCGGCGGCGTCGCCACGGGCACGGTCGGATCGCGATGGCCGCTCGC
>JBMOJG010000909.1:0-1749 GCA_049316925.1 Alsobacter sp.
TTGCCCAATTTCGCACGTGCCTGTGGTCGTGTGTCAATCGGTAGGTAGCGGGACAAGAGGCCCGCCAGCCGCCTGAGGTAAGCGAGCTTCTCCTACGGGAAAAGTAAGTAGCCTCAAGTCTTCTGATTGGCAGCCGGAGGCGAAACCGGCGCACTCTGCTCTCCGCAGGGGACGCGACTTAAAGCAACGACGGAGCGGGCTTCTTTGGTCTCTGCTGGCCTTCCACCGCCAGCGACGGGTCACCGACGAGGCTTGTCCATCTTTGCCAGCAGTGCGGCAGGGGTCTCCCCTTCCAAGCCAAGGCAGTTTTAGCGGTTAAGAGTCCAAGGCACGGCTGCGTATCCATCGCGCACCGTATTGAGGGCTCTCAACCTCGAAATCGAACGGCTAGAGCCGTTCCTTGAGCTGGGAGTGTGTTCGATGACCGAGCGCATCCGTGAATTCTTACGCGACCGCCGCGAGCGTGGCGTCGACGAAGGCCCCGTCCTGGTCGTCGACCTCGACGTGGTCAAGGACAACTACACCACCTTCGCGAAGGCGTTGCCTGACACGCGCGTGTTCTACGCCGTGAAGGCCAACCCGGCGCCGGAGGTGCTGGCCTTGCTCGCCAAGCTGGGTTCCTGCTTCGACACCGCCTCGGTCCAGGAGATCGAGATGGCGTTGACGGCCGGCGCCACGCCCGACCGCATCTCGTTCGGCAACACGATCAAGAAGGAACGTGACGTCGCGCGCGCCTATGCGCTCGGCATCCGCCTCTTCGCGGTCGACTGCCAGGCCGAGGTCGACAAGATCGCCCGCGCGGCGCCCGGCTCCAAGGTGTTCTGCCGCATCCTGTCGGATTGCGCCGGCGCCGAATGGCCGTTGTCGCGCAAGTTCGGCTGCGAGCCCGGCATGGCCGTGGACGTTCTGGAGCACGCGCTCCGGTCCGGCCTCGAGCCCTATGGCGTGTCGTTCCATGTCGGTTCGCAGCAGCGTAACCAGCATGCCTGGGACCGTGCGCTCGCCTCGGCGGCGTCGGTGTTCAAGGAATGCGGCGAACGCGGCATGAACCTGTCGATGGTCAACCTGGGCGGCGGCTTTCCGACCAAGTACCTGAAGAACGTGCCGACGGTGAAGACCTACGGCAACGCCATCTTCAAGGCGCTGCGGAAGCACTTCGGCAACCGCATCCCGGAAACGATCATCGAACCGGGCCGCGGCATGGTCGGCAATGCGGGCGTGATCGAAAGCGAAGTCGTCCTTGTCTCGAAGAAGAGCGAGGAAGACGACGTGCGCTGGGTCTACCTGGACATCGGCAAGTTCGGCGGTCTGGCCGAGACGATGGACGAGTCGATCCGGTACCCGATCAAGACGACGCGTGATGGCGATGCGATGGCGCCGTGTGTGTTGGCCGGTCCGACCTGTGACTCGGCCGACGTGCTGTACGAGAAGCAGCCCTACCCGCTCCCGGTCAGCCTGGAGATCGGGGACCGGGTGCTGATCGAAGGCACCGGCGCCTACACGTCGACCTACTCGGCGGTGGCGTTCAACGGCTTCCCGCCGTTGAAGACCTATCACATCTGATCGCTCCCGCGATCGGACCTGACGGTTAAGGGAGGCGGTTCTCCGCCTCCCCCTTTCCTCATCATTCGAATTGACGGCGCTTGAATGCGCGCGCACGCGCGCGTGTTTCAAGCGGGGAAGGATGACGACCATGATCCAGATTCGCCACGAACGGTTTGCCGATTTCGACGCGCGCGAAGCGCTGCT
>JBMOJG010000910.1:0-1746 GCA_049316925.1 Alsobacter sp.
CGCGGAGACGGGGATATCACTACAAAGAACCAAAATCTGGGTATTTCGACCGTTCAATTCCGAGAAGTATTTTACTTGAGAGAAAATCATATAGTGGATCATTCTGCTATGCCAACTCTTGTATTGAATGCAGGCGAATTCGATGAAATGCGCGCACGAATTATTGAAAATTTCGGATCAAAAATAAAACTTGTATTTGCAAACGAAAATACGCTCATGAATTCTTGGGAAAACATGGTGTCAAAAAGTCGTGGGTCAGTTTGATTTTTTGCTTGTCAAAGTGTTTTTCGTTCCGGGCGGTTCTGACTCCGCCGTCTCTTCGTCTGGAACCCGTCAAGCCCGGTCTGCAAGGTTAGCGAGATCGCCTCCACGCGCCGGGTTCTCATCGCCCGGGGGCGCGATCTGAACCAGTCCCGGCTGACCATTGCGGTTGCCGGAAAGACAGGAAAGAACGCGCAGCGCGACGCCGACGAGAACTGATTGCCGAAAGCCGTGCCGAGACCGTCTGCCGGGTGGACGCAAACTCAGGACGGTGGCGGGCCCAGCGGGGCGCTGTCGACACGGCCGACCGGGCCGCCGGGCGGCGGCGATGGGGCTGGACGGGCTGCGGGATCGACGAAGGATTCGGCCTGGCCGGCAGCGTCCGGCGCATCGCCAGCCGCCGGTTCGGCCAGCTTTGCACCGATGCCGCGGACCACGGCGGGGGCTTCCGCGAAGGTGACGTGGCGGAACATGTCGGCGGTGTCGGTGCGGCTGAGATCGATGACCCGCACGTCGAGCCCGGCCAACTCGTCGCGGTGCTGCTTGTTGGCGAGATCGAGCCCGCCAAGCCGGACGCGATCCCCTGCGAGGCGCTGCGACATCGACAGCGCGCGGTCGTCAGAGGCGGTGAACACCGAGACCCGGGCACGGCCGCCGAGCCGCGTCATCTGCGACCGGAACACGGCCATGTCGATGTCGGGCGCCGCCAGCATCACCTCGCCGAGATGGCCATTGAGGTCCGGCTTGCCGCCGATGGCGCTCTGGCGGAGCGCCTCCATGGCCAGCCAGGTGCCCATGGAGTGGGCGAGCACATGGACACGGCCGACACCCGTTGTGCCGCCGAGCTCCTGCAGCAGCCGCTCCAGCTCGTCGCGGGACGCGGTGGCGGTCTCGCGGTCCGACCCGTAGGCAAGGATCTGGCTGCGCGACGGCCAGGTGAACAGCACGGGGACGCCGGAAAAGCCACTGTCGGCGACGATCTGGGCCAGCCGCCAGCGGGCCTCGTCATAGCCGACATTGTAGCCGTGGACGAACACCAGCACGTCACGGCCGGTCCCGACGCGGCCCGACAGCTGGGTGGCGACCTCCTGCTGCAGCCGCGCGCCATCAAGCCGGCGATCCGGCAGGGCGACGACATGGCGGCTGCGGCTTTCAGGGGTGAATTCCGGCCGCTCGATGACGCCGGGGCGGTGGCCAGGCGGCAGGCTGACGGTGGCGGCGGCGAAGCTGGCGCGCGTGGCTGCGGCCTCGCCGCTGGCGGGCCGTGTCGAGGCGACATACATCCGCACAAGCCGGGGCTGGTCGGTCGCGGCCGGACCGGTCGTGCCGGTGATCTCGAGCCCGCGGCCGGCGCAGGCCGACAGGGCCAGCGGCGCGACGAAAGCCAGCGCGAGACGTGCCCGAGACAGGCGGCGGGGGAGACGGACTGCGGCCAACGGCGAACTCCTGCGGCACGGTCGCCGTGGACGGACGACCTGACGCTCT
>JBMOJG010000911.1:0-1743 GCA_049316925.1 Alsobacter sp.
GGTGACGATACCGAGCAACAGTCTCATGCGGGTTCTCCTCGTGCGCGCCCACCCTCAACGGCACGCGGCGTGGCCGGTTCCGCTGTCGCTGTTCCAAAGCGCAGACATGCTAGGATTTGCGCCGGGGAAGGACACGCCATGACCCAGGACGTTCTCGACACGACGGATTTCTTTGCGTCGCTGGCGCCTTTGAGCCTGCCCGGTGAGGCCTTTACCGGCGCGGGATACCGTCCGGCGCCCGACGATTGGTACCTTGCTGTCACGGATGTCCGCGATTCCACGGCTGCCGTCGCGCGCGGAGCCCATCGCACCGTGAATTTCGTTGCAGCAGGCACCATTGCGGCGCTGAAGAACCTGTGCGCTCCGGTGCCGGTGCCGGTGCTGTTCGGTGGTGACGGCGCTGCCGTTCTGGTGCCGTCCCGCTATGCCGAGGCGGCGCGGCGTGAACTGGCGCGGCTGCGCGGCATGGCTGCGCGCGAACACGGGCTTGATCTGCGGGCCGGCCTCGTCCCCGTCGGACTGCTGCGCCGGCACGGAGCAGACCTGCGAGTCGCCCGCTTCGAGCCCTCTCCGGGCAATCATTTCGGCCTTTTCGAGGGCGGCGGGGTGAGCCTGTACGAGGCCAGCCTCAAGGGCCGAGGGGATCCCGATCTCGCGACCGCCGGCATGATTCCGTCGGAGCTCGACGACGGAGTGCTGCCCGATCTCACCGGTCTGTCGTGCCGCTGGAACGAGCTGCGCTCGGTCAACGGCCGCATGGCCACCATCATCGTCCAGACCGAGGGCGATCCGGCGGCGCTTTACGCCGACCTTGCCGCGGTTGCCGGACGGTCAGGCGATGTCCGGCCAGTGAAGCCGGAGACGCTCGTCCCGGCCTGGCCGCCGAAGGGTCTTTGGCTCGAGGCGCGGGCGCAAAAGGACCGGCCGGCGCTGGTCGAGGCGGTATTCCTGCTGGCGCGGACGCTGTTCTCGGCGATCATCCTATGGCGCGAAAAGCCGTTCGGCTGGTTCGATCCCATCCGCTACCGCGAGGAGACTGCCTCGAACACGGATTTCGGCCGTTACGATTCAACGCTTTCGCTCGTCTTCGACTGCTCGCCCTCGGCGCTCGAGGCGCTGTCGCAGGATCTCGCCCGGCGGGCTGCAGCGGGGGAACTGCGCTACGGCCTGCACGTGTCGGAGACCGCGCTGATGACCTGCCTGGTCACCTCGGTCGAAGAGGGGCTGCATGTCCATTTCGTCGATGGTGGCGACGGCGGCTATACGCGGGCCGCCCAGGCCCTGAAATCGACTGTGAACTGACCGACCGACCGGGCCTGTTGCGGTCGGCCCGCGAAACGGCGACCATGACGAGGGGTGGGACGGAACTGGCGAGATGAGCTTTTTCGGCGATCTCATGCAGACGATCGCGGACCGGGGGCGGGCGATCATTGCCAGCCGTCCGGGGGCCAGTGTGCGCGATTTGCCGGCCCTGTGCCGGGATCTTTTGTCGAGCCGGGGCGAGGCATCGGGCGTGGCGCTGGCGCAGGAGATCCTCGACCGCTGCGACGCGCTGCCGCCGCCCCAGCGTCGGCGGTTCCTGGTGGACCTGGTGACGGGCTTCGGTGCCGAGCCGCAGCGGCTGGAGCGGGCAATTGTCGCCTACCAGAAGCACCCGGACCACGCGACGCTTCTGGACCTGCACAAGGCGGCCGAGCCCGCCCGGCAGGAGGTGATCCGCAGGCTGAACCTGTCGCCCGGCGG
>JBMOJG010000912.1:0-1740 GCA_049316925.1 Alsobacter sp.
GAACGTTTCCGCATCCAGGTCGCGGGCCTCGTCAAGGCCCATGACGAAGCCGAGTTCGGCAATGCCGTTGTCGACGCTTTCGAGCACGTGCTCGAAACGGCGGACGTCAAAGTACACCTGCATTTTCGGTCGCTTCGACAGGAACTGGCTGAGGGCCCTCGGGATGACGCTGTAGCCCAGCGGCGGAGTCGCGATGACGCGGACGCGGCCGCCGCGGTTTTCCTTGAGATCATCGACCTTCGCCTCCAGCGCGGCATGCATCTGGAAGATCGCGTCGGAATCCTGGTACAGCGTCCGTGCCTCAGGCGTCGGAAACAGCCGGTTGTTGACCCGCTCGAACAGCGAAAAGCCGAGTTGCGACTCCAGGTGGCGGATGGCGTTGCTCACCGCCGGCTGAGACATTCCGAGTTCTTGTGCCGCCCGCACGGTGGTTTCGCAGCGCACGACGGCGCGCAGAAGTTCGATTTGGCGAAGGTTCATGATCCGCCCTGGGGGGGAAGAGCTGCGTTGAGCTGCCATCGATTATGCACGCTGTGAACCGGCGTCCAACTCTGTCCCCATCGACCTCGGAGGAAGACGTTGATTTCACGAACCTATTGGCTCAAGGGGTGGGGTTACGATTGGAAACCGATCATACCCCTTCAAACCGGAAAAATTTCCTCGCAACTTCAGCGGACTAAGGCACTCATCTGTTGGGGTCAAAGCTGTGAGCCGTTTCACATGCAAGGAGCGGTGTATCCCTGATCTGCTGGAACCTTGTGGGTTTTCTGCAGACTGATTACACCATGGTCAACATCTGATCCGTCCCGTTGCGTGATGGCCTTCGCGGCCCTGCAGGGCCGACCAAACCCGCTCGGGCGTCGCGGGCATATCAATTTCTCTGCCCCCTGCGTGCGCGAGCGCGTCATTGACAGCGTTCATGACGGCTGGAAGTGCGCCGACCGTTCCAGCTTCGCCCGCACCCTTGACCCCATGTGGATTGGCCGTTGTCGGCACCTCATTGAACACCGCGACGAAGGAAGGCGCGTCACCAGCGCGCGGCATGGCGTAATCCTGGAACGACGCCGTCAGCAATTGGCCTGAGTCCGAATCATACACGATACCCTCGAGCATCGCCTGTCCGAGCCCTTGCATGATGCCTCCATGGATCTGTCCTTCGACGACGATCGGATTCAGAACGCGCCCGACGTCCTCCACAGCCCAGTATCCGACGATCCGCACGACACCTGTTTCCGGGTCGATTTCAACTTCGCAAACATGGCAGCCATTGGGAAAGTTGGCATCCGTAGGCGCTGTGGTCACGCTCGCGGCCAGCCCGATCTCTATGCCGGAGGGCAGGCGCGCCTTGTTGAATGCGAACCGGGCAATCTCGCAAAGGCCGATCCGGCGATCTGTCCCGGTCACCGCAAAGGCGCCATCCGCAAAGACAATATCGTCATCGGAAGCCTCCAGCGCGTGGGCAGCAATGCGCCTTCCCTTGTCGATGATCCGCAGCGCCGCATCGCGCACGATGGTGGAGCCGACGGCCGCCGATCTCGACCCTCCCGCACCGCGACCGTGATAGACTTGGTCGGTATCGCCGAACACGACCCGCACATCGTCGATCGAGACGCCAAGTTCGTCATGGAGCACTTGCGCCAAGACTGTTTCCAGTCCTTGCCCATGCGAATGAAGGCCGGTCAGGATCGTTGCCCGACCTTCGGCATCGAATCGCACTTCCACGAATTCCTCGATTGGCGA
>JBMOJG010000913.1:0-1740 GCA_049316925.1 Alsobacter sp.
ACCTGCATCACCGACAGGCAGGTGTCGAGGCCGATGAAGTCGGCAAGCTGCAGCGGCCCCATGGGATGGTTGGCCCCCAGCCGCATGGCGGTGTCGATGGCGTCCACGGAGCCGACACCCTCATAAAGCGTGTAGATCGCCTCGTTGATCATCGGCAGCAGGATGCGGTTGACGATGAACCCCGGGAAGTCCTCGGCGACCGTCATGGTCTTGCCCAGCGCGGCAATGAGGTCGCGGGCGGCTTCGAAGGTCGGATCCTCGGTGGCAATGCCACGGATCAGCTCGACAAGCTGCATGCGTGGGACGGGATTCATGAAATGGATTCCGATGAAGCGCTCCGGCCGGTTGGTCACCGAGGCGAGGCGCGTGATCGAGATCGACGACGTGTTGGAGGCAATCATCGCGTCGGCCTTGAGCGCTGGGCACAGCGCCGTGAAGATCCGACGCTTCACCTCCTCGTTCTCGGTGGCGGCCTCGATCACCAGGTCGCAGCTGTGCAGGTCGTCCAGCGTCGGGCCGGACGCGATCTTGTCGAGCACCTCGCGCCGCATCGTCTCGTCGAAGCTTCCCTTCTGCACCAGCTTGGCGAGATTGCCGTTGATGGTGGCAAGGCCGGCCTGGATCCGCTCCTCGCTGATATCGTGAAGCACGACCTCGTAGCCGGCCTGCGCACACACCTGGGCAATGCCGTTGCCCATCTGGCCGGCGCCGATGATGCCTACCTTGCGGATGCTGATGGACATGTGCTTGCGGCCTTCGCCGTCCCTGCAGGTCGGGTTCCCGCCGCCGGCGGCGGCGGGACGGATGGGTCAGCCCTTGGCCAGTTCCTTGTCGAGTTCCGGCAGCAGCTGGAACAGATCGCCGACAAGGCCGTAGTCGGCAACCTGGAAGATCGGCGCCTCCTCGTCCTTGTTGATGGCAACGATCACCTTCGAATCCTTCATCCCGGCAAGATGCTGGATGGCGCCCGAGATGCCGACCGCGATGTACAGGTCCGGCGCCACGACCTTTCCGGTCTGCCCGACCTGCCAGTCGTTCGGCGCGTATCCGGCGTCGACCGCCGCCCGGGACGCGCCCATTGCCGCACCGAGGCGGTCGGCGATCGGCTCGATATAGGTCTTGAAATTCTCGGCGTTCTGCATTGCGCGACCACCCGAGATGATGATCTTGGCCGATGTCAGCTCGGGCCGGTCGGACTTCGACAGCGCCTCGCCCTTGAATGTCGACAGCGCCGGGTCGGCCACCGCCGGCACGGCCTCGATCGCGGCAGAGCCGCCCTGTCCGGCGGCCTGGAAGGAGGCGGTCCGCACCGTCAGGACCTTCTTGGCGTCGGTCGCCTGGACGGTCTGGATGGCGTTGCCCGCATAGATCGGCCGCTCGAACGTGTCGGGCGCCAGCACCTTGGTGACGTCGGACACCTGCATCACGTCGAGCAGCGCGGCCACCCGCGGCAGCACATTCTTGGCCATCGAGGTCGAGGACCCGACAACAGCGTCGTAGCCGGCGGCCAGCGCCGCCACGAGCGCCGCCACCGGCTCGGCCAGGCCATGCGCATAGGCGGGAGCATCGGCGACCAGCACCTTGTCGACCCCGGCCAGGGTTGCAGCCGCCGTGGCAGCCCCCTGGCAGCCGGAGCCGGCGACCAGCACGTGGACGGGACCGCCCAGCTGGGAGGCTGCCGCCAGCGCCTTGGCGGTAACATCCTTGATGCCGGCATTATCGTGATCGGCGATCAGCAGC
>JBMOJG010000914.1:0-1739 GCA_049316925.1 Alsobacter sp.
CCATGGCGGCCTGATGTTCAACCCGCCGCCCGCACACGGAAATCCTGACAGTCCCACAAACTCCGAGCATGCTTCGACGATAATCCGTCCCGGTCAGGCCGAGAACTCCTCGCCATGCTTCAGGCTGCGTATCCGGATGCCTATCCCGACGGGCTGCTGCGCACGGTGCAGCGTCGTCTCAAGGCCTGGCGAGCCGAGATCGCACGGCGGCTGGTGTTCGGGACCACCGACAGCGCGCCCGGGCTGATGGCCCCTGACGCGCTGCGCGAAATGGAGGCTTCGCGCGCCAGGGGCCATCAGCCTCACCTCCCCGACATCATGCACCAGATGCCGGCGCGCTGAGAACAGTCACCTGAGGCAACAGCCTGATCTGTTAGGAACATCCCCCGGTGAGGCAATACGGCCTCTCATCCAGATTGTCGCGCCACAGCCGCGGGCGCGGACGGCGGCGCGGCGCTCGACCAGCTCGGCTGGAACGCGGCGGTGAACCTCCACGGCACGCCGCACCTGACGAAGCTCCTCGTGGGCAAGATCGTCCGGTGGGACGGCTGCTACCTCGCGCTCAGCCTCGCCGAGCAGGTCCAGCGTTTCGTCGGCGGCCAGTTGGACGCGAGCAAGCCGGGTCAGGGTCGCGATCTGGAGGCCGCGGGTCTCCGTCCCTCCTGACGGCATCATGGTCCGGCTGTCCCAAACCACAAGGTTCAGCGTGCACAAGATGTCCGAGACGGCGGCGATGCGGCGGCGGAGGGCCTCTAGGCTCATGCGGGTCAGTCCACT
This sequence comes from Alsobacter sp., assembly GCA_049316925.1. Taxonomy (GTDB): domain Bacteria; phylum Pseudomonadota; class Alphaproteobacteria; order Rhizobiales; family Beijerinckiaceae; genus Alsobacter. The sequence continues at coordinate 778 of JBMOJG010000914.1, forward strand.
TTGACGGTGTCGCAGTGATGTCAGGCGTCGGCCAAACCCCACGCCATGCCTGCGAAGCGTAATAATCTCTTGAGCCAGTTTGTTGACCCGTTCAATTGTAGCCTGTGATCTGGCGTGCCATTTGCCGCCTTTCGTCGGCCAACGATGACCTGCCGCTTTCAGCTGGCTTTGGCGGAGCGCCATGGGTTTGAACCCTGCCGGGGGCGCCACCCAGCGACGGCACGACTAGCCCGGTGCCGCTCACCACTCGACAGGCCACTTGGTGCCGAAAATGCACAAGAGGAGCTTGCATGATCATTGGCAGACGGGCGGACAATACCGCCTTGGCGGTGCGACGAACCGATTTGCCAGGGGCTGGGCTTGAAACGAAAACCAGGCTGCGCCAATTTCACCTTGACGGACTGGTTATCCGGCTTATCTCGGTTGAGACCCGTCCACCTGATCATGGAGCCTGACCGATGGCTATGGGTCGCATCCTGCTTCTGGCCGCCGCCGCCGCGCTAGCTGGGAGCGGACCGGTTGAAGCTCAGTCCTCCCGCTGCCGCGTTATGGATCCGACCGGGATCCCGCTCAACGTGCGCGCCGGCCCCGGGGGCAGCGTCGTTGGCCAGTTACCGAACGGCCTGCTGGTCCGAGCGGCTCAGTCGGTCCGCGACCCGAACGGCCGGGCCTGGACCTTCGTTTACGGCATGGACGGAGAGCCGATTGGCTGGGTGTTCCGCGAGTTCATCGCCTGCTTCTGAGCTGACAACGCAACCGATGCGATCGTTCCGGCGCTGGAACGTTTTTGCGTCGGCGATGGACAGCGCCATTGGGAGTGGACAAGCCGAGTGCTCTGCCTCTGGACTGTCATTCACGTTTCCGCCTGAAATGACCCCGCTCAGAGGCTAGGATCCGTCGAGAGGAGACGGACAGACCCCAGCGGAACTCTACACGACTCCCGCCGGCGTCGAAATGGCGGC
>JBMOJG010000915.1:0-1736 GCA_049316925.1 Alsobacter sp.
GGCGACGAAGAGGAAGGTGCGGCCAAGGGGCCACACGCGGTCGGTCGGCTGTGACGTCAGCGCTTCAGTCCTGGACGGGCGTGTGGGCCGCCATCTCCTCGAGATCGATGAAATGGCCGGCCCGGTCGCGCTTGGAGGCGAGATAGACGACGTTTTCCGCCGTCGCACGCCCGTGAACGCGGCGGGCCTCCACGACGGCAAGACCGGCGCGCTCGAGCGCGGCGATCTTCTGCGGATTGTTGGTCATCACCGCCACGGTGCCGATGCCGAGCTGCTTCAGCATCGTCGCCGCGAAGTCGAAGCCGCGCTGATCGAGGCCGAAGCCCAGCACCTCGTCGGCGTCATACGTGTCCCACCCCTGGCTCTGCAGCCGATAGGCGCGGATCTTGTTGGCGATGCCGTTGCCGCGGCCCTCCTGGTCGAGATACAGCAGCACGCCGCCACCATTGTGCGCCATGAACTGCACGGTGCCGCGCAGCTGGTCGCCGCAGTCGCATTTCAGGCTGCCAAACAGGTCGCCGGTGAGGCATGCCGAATGCAGCCGGACGGACACCGGTTGCGACAAGTCAGGCTTGCCGATCACGATGGCAATCTGGTCGCGCAGGCCTTCGCCGCCGCGGAACACCACGAACTCGGTCTCCGGTGCTCCTTCCAGCGGCACGGGCGCGCGGCTGATGATCCGCATCCGCCCTGCAGTGGCGCCGCGATACCCGCCCAGCGCGCCTGCATCGACCGCGACAATGCCGGCGGGAATACGCTCGACAGGCGCTACCACCACGGCCGGAAGGACCAGCGACAGGGCGGCAAGCTCCAGTGCGAGCAGGTCGATGGGCAGCGCCGGCGCCACCGGTGCGTCGATCACGCCGTCGATGCGCAGCGCCAAAGTCTCAATCCGGGCGATGTCGACCTTCGGCAGCGCCAGGCTGCCGGCCGAGCCACGGTCGCAGCCCATGCGCCGCAGCCGCGGTGCGGGCAGGACAAGGCGGGCGCGGCCAGCCGACAGGGAATGCAGGGCCGCCGCGGCACCGGGCTCAAGCGCCTCGACACCGAACGCGAGGACGACAGAAAGACCGTCGACAATCGCCACGGGGCGCCCGGCGCGGATTTCTCCGATCGCCCGCTCGACCGAGGTCGGGCCTGCGTCTTCTGGCCAGACGAGAGGCATTTCCGGACGATCCATGACGTTCCTCTTTGACCGGCGGCTGGTTTCGCTCCACCGATGCCATAGTTTAGGACACGACACGACCGGTTCAAGGATGCCCGGAGAGCCGATGGACGCCCCCGCAAGACACGTTGCCGCGACCGCCGGCGATCATTCACATCACCTGTGTGGAGAAAGCAAGGCAGAGGTCGTGTTGATCGAGGATCCGTTTGCGCCGTTCCGGGCGTCCCCGGCCGGTGCGCCGTTCGTCGTCGCGCAGCTCGGCCAGTCGCTTGACGGCCGTATAGCCACCGTGTCAGGCGAGTCGCGCTACATCAACGGCATGGCGGCGCTGGACCATCTTCACGCCATCCGCGCCCATGTCGACGCGGTGCTGGTCGGCATCGGCACGGTTCTGGCCGACGATCCGCAGCTGACCGTGCGGCGCGTCGCCGGCCGCAATCCCGCCAGGGTCGTGCTCGACCCGCGCGGCCGACTTCCTGATTGTCGCTGCCTCGCCGACGACGGGGTGCGGCGGATCGTCCTGCGGGCCCGACCGGCGGGTGTTCCCGCCGGCGTGGAGGAGATCGTGTTG
>JBMOJG010000916.1:0-1735 GCA_049316925.1 Alsobacter sp.
AAGCGCGACGAGGTGCTGGCCCTGCGCGGACTGGCGAAACAAGAGCGACTGCTGGAGGAAGGCTATCGGCTTGGCGAGTATGGCGCTGACGGTGAAGTTGGCGACGACACGTCGGCGGCTGTGGCCCAATTTACGTCGGACATGGACGAGCGCATTGCTCGGGAGCGCGAGGCGCTCGACAGCATAATGACGGAAGTCGTCGCCAAGGAGGGCGCGGCTCCGGGGTGGGTTGAGATGCTGCGCGAGGTGGGGCCATACGCGGCGGGCGTGCTCGGCATTGGTCTGGGCGTCAGGGGCCGGATGAGCGCCGCCTGCGAATGGTCGAGCGGGCGGTCGATCTCGGCGAGGACGGCCGGTTCCTGATCCAGGTGGCGGCTGACGCTGACGAAATCGCCCAGCAGATTGCCAATTTCCGCTGGGCGCTCGGCCTCACCTTCGGCCTTCTGCTGCTGGCGCTGGTCGCCACCACCGGATTCCAGGTGCGGTTTGGCCTGCGGCCGCTGTCGCGCCTGTCGGGCGCGGTCGGCGCGGTCCGCCGCGGCGAGACCGACCACATCCCCGGCGAGTTTCCCGATGATCTTGCGCCGCTGGCGGCCGAACTCAACCTGCTGCTCGATGCCAATCGCGAGATCCTCGAGCGTGCCCGCACCCAGGTCGGTAACCTGGCGCACGCGCTGAAGACGCCGCTGAGCGTGATGGTCAACGAGGCGGCCACGCAGGACAGCCTGCTGGCCGAGAAGGTCCGCGAGCAGACGGCGATCATGCGCGACCAGGTCAGCTGGTACCTCGAGCGCGCTCGTGCGGCGGCCCGCGCTGGCTCGATCGGTACCGCCACGCAGGTCGCCCCGGTCGCCGATGGCATCCTGCGGACCCTTGCAAAGATCTACCAGGATCGCGACCTAACCTTTGGCAGCGATGTCCCGGAGGAGCTGCGGTTCCGGGGTGAAAGGCAGGATCTGGAGGAGATGATCGGCAATCTTGTCGACAATGCCGGGAAATGGGCAGGCCGCCGGGTCCATCTCGCTGTCGCGCCCGCCGAGGCACGGGAGGGCCGGCCGTTCCTGCTGCTGACGGTCGAGGACGATGGTCCCGGACTGCCGCCCGAGGCGCGAGTGCGCATGTTGGGCCGCGGGGCGCGTCTCGACGAATCCAAGCCCGGCTCCGGGCTCGGCCTGTCGATCGTCGATGATCTGGCCGGGCTCTACGGCGGCCGGCTGGCACTGGACGAGAGCCCGTGGGGCGGCCTGAAGGCGTCCCTCTGGCTTCCCGCCGTATGACACATCATGGTCGCCGAACGTGCCTGCTTCCGCGCGTCGCGTTGCCGCGTGGCCGAAAATTGGCGTGACGATGGCAGCACAGACGGATAAGCGAACCTGATGCTGGTCTGGATCACCATGGCGTTGATGACAGGGGCCGCGGCCCTTGCCGTGCTTTGGCCGCTGGCGAGGCCGCAGCGGGCTGGCGACAGCGCACCCGAAGGGCCCGACGCGGCCTTCTACCGGGCCCAGCTGGGCGAGATCGAGCGTGATGCCGCGCGCGGCCTCATTGCCCCCGACGAGGCCGAGGTTGCACGCACCGAAGCGGGGCGGCGTGTGCTCGCCGCGATCCGGCGCGAGGGCAACGCCAGGGCCGACTCGACGTCGCAGTTGCGCATTCGTGTCGCCGCAGCGGCCGCGCTGGTGCTGCTGCCCGCGGTGAGTCTCGGCATCTATCTGTCTGTCGGCCGGCCGGACCT
>JBMOJG010000917.1:0-1725 GCA_049316925.1 Alsobacter sp.
GCCGGCGCGGCCGCCGTTTCGGACGCAGCCGGGTCCGCTGCCGCGCCTTCCGTCGGCGCGGCCGGCATGGCCCGCGCCGTGCGCAGCTCCGGGTAGTCGGCGAGCTGGCTGACGCCGCGCAAGGGCTTGTTCACGCCCTGGTGGCAGGTGGCGCAATTGAGCTTCGGCACGTCGCCGAGCGGCCCGAGCCGGTTCGCCGGGAACGTGCCCTGGAGCGGCTCGAGATACTAGACGTTCAGGTCTCGCGCCATGCGGATCCCGTACCAGGCCGTGCCGCGCTGCGGCGTGCTCTGGTCCCACTGCGCGAACGAGCGGCTGTTGTGGCAGAACGTGCAGTTGACCCCCAGGCTCTGGGACATGTGCATCATCAGCCCGTAGGTAGCCTCGGTCTGCTTGATGTTGCGGTCGCTGCCATTGGGCAGCGAAGTCGCCGAGATCACCTTGATATTGGCGGGCGCATCGCGCAGGAAGAGCGAGAACGGGTCGTACGGCAGCGAGCTGAAGGCGGTGGCATGCGAGGCGACATTCTGTCCGGTGCGGCTGCGCGCCATGCCGGCCGCCTGCTTCGGACCCGGGTCGGTGAACCAGATGTTGGCCGGGACATTCTGGCCGCGATGGCAGGTGTAGCAGGTGACGCCGGTCTGGGCCACGTGGGTGGTCCAGTCGGTGTTGATGTGGCGCGTCATCTGCAGCATCCGCCGCGACACCACCTTCTGGTACTTCGAGTCGTCCGCGAGGTTGTCCTCGACGTGGCAATAGGTGCAGCCCTGCTCGGGCGACACCCAGGCCGTCATCGCCAGCATGACGCGCGTGAACTCGCCCAGGCTCAGGTCGTCCAGCACCTGGATGTTCTGGTAGATGTCCTTCGCCATCGGCGCATCCGAACTGGCCGCCGGCAGTGACGGCGGCAGCACGTTCTTTGCCGCGACCTTCGCCGCGAGCCGCGGGTTCGTGACCTGTTCCATCGAAACGCCGCGATAGCCGATCTGCGTCGACTGCATCGGGGGGCGTTCGCAGCCCGCCAGCACCAGCGTGGCGGCGGCAATCGCCGCGCTCCACTTGATCCCGAAGCTTCGGTTCACGGCGATACCCCCGGCAGCGTGGCCGGATCGACGACCGGCGGGAAGACGTTCGGATAGGCCGGGGCAACCCCGTGCTTGACGGCCCAGAGGTACCAGTTGTCGACGACGGTACCGGTCAGCAGGATCCCGATGCCACCCGCGAGCGGGGTCAGCACGGCGAACCACCAGGCCCAGCGATGGATCGACTCCATCGAGGCGTTGAAGCCCATGGTCCAGCGCCAGAACAGCGCCGCGCGTTCCGAGGCGGTGCCGCGATCGGCGATCTGGTCGAGCTCGCGGTCGCCGCCGTAGCGGGTGACCGAGAGGATCGTGCCGGCGTGCATCGCGAAGATCAGCGTCGAGCCGTACAGGAACGCGATCGAGAGCGCATGGAACGGGTTGTAGAAGAGGTTGCCGTAGCGGATCGAGAACGCCGCGGTCCAGTCGAGGTGCGGGAAGATGCCGAACGGCACCGCCTCGGACCAGCTGCCCATCAGCAGCGGACGGAAGAAGCCGAGCACCAGCATCAGCCAGATCGCCGACAGGAACGCCCAGGCGACGTGCGTGCCCATGCCCATGGCCCTGGCTCGCCGGTACATGTGGTAGCACCACAGCAGCACCGAAGTCGTCATGAAGAAGCCGGCCATCAGCCACCAGCCGCCCT
>JBMOJG010000918.1:0-1721 GCA_049316925.1 Alsobacter sp.
ATCGCGCGCGGCGCGACCACCGACGCGACCACGCGTCCGTGGCGCACGATGTCGACACGACCGTGCCAGGCCGCGAGCTCGAGCAGGTCACCGAACTTGTTCTTGGCGTCGGTCGCCGTGATGCGGATGGTCATATTGGCCAATTTAGCTAAAATTTTGCCACCACCGCAAGCGAGCCCCATTAGAAGAGTTCGAACACGACGTCCAGCACCTCGCCCGAGCCGTCGTCGAGCAGCAGCGCGGCGCCTAGCCTCGCGGCACGAAGTACTAATGCTGGCTGTAGTGCCGGTCGCGACCGCGAACGCGGCTTGGGACGGTCACCACTTGCCCCGACAGCCGGGGGTCAGAAGCAGCCATCGAGGGGCGCCGCTGCCCTGCCGAAGGCGAGACGGAGTGTCGGCATTTCTTACAGTTCCCCCGGTGGCGCGTGACATCAACTCGTCAAGCCATTGAAAGTAAAGGCGTCGGACTTGCCGGCATGAGAGTTGCTTCGATGCCCTCACAAACCTCGTAACGGGTCAGGTGTCGCGATGTACAAGCTTCCCAAGAGTCTCCTTGGAGTGCTGGCCGTCGGCACGTTCGCCTTGAGCGCCTCGACCGCCAGCGCCGTGGTCATCATCAGCAACGCCACCCCCGGTTACTACAACCAGGGCCTCGGCACCTCGCTGGACTCGACGCCGAGCGTGTTTACGAACGGCCCGTTTCCCTGCGCCAACGTCGCCTGCGGCGACAGCAACGAAACCTACGCCACGGCACCGAACCTGGCGGCCGCGTCGGGTGCGCTCGGCACCTGGCTGACCAACGCCGCGCCGACCGGCGGCGCCTGGACCGGAATCCAGGCCATTCCGCTGTCCTGGAAGGTCAACGACGAAACCGCGATCTCCTACGCCTTCAGCTCCGCCTTCGGCTACGACAACCTGAGCCTGCGACTCGGCGTGGACAACGGCGTCTTCGTCTGGCTCAACGGCGTCTACCAGTTCGGGGCCCGCGCTGGCGGGGGCTCGACGCTCGGCGAGTACGGCCCCCTGGCGCTCGGCTCGATCGGTGGGGGCACGAACTACCTGCAGATCCTTCGCGAGGATCACGGCGTCGCCACCGGCTTCGACATCGAGCTCATCGGCAATCCGCGTCAGACGGCCGTGCCCGAGCCGGGCACGCTCGCCCTGCTCGGTCTCGGCCTTGCAGGTCTCGGTCTCTCGCGCCGCCGACGCTCTGCCTGAACTCAGGCACTGGCGCCGGTCCCGGCCGGCGTCCATCCTGACCGATTGCGACTCAGCCTCTTCGAACGCGTCGCGACCGTGAAGCAGGCGCCTTAACGCGCCTGCACGCCGGGTCTATAGTGGTTTCCTGCTCGTCGTCGCAGGACTCACCATGATCCGAGCCCTCGTCATCCTCGCCCTGATTGCCGGCGCCGGCTGGGCCGTCACCCAGCCCGGCGGCGTGATCGCGCTGCTGTTCGCCGCAGCCGTGCTCTACCTCGCCTACAAGCGGCTGAGCCTGCTCGCCTACACCGTCACCTTCCTCGTGCTGCTCGCCGCCTACACCGCGTTCGGCGAACCCGCCGGCGTCTGGAAAGGCTTCCTGTGGCTGATGCTGGCGGGCCTCGCGTTCCTGAACCTCCGCCCGATCCGCAAGGCGCTGATCAGCCGCCCGTTCATGAAGGCCTACCGGCGCATGCTGCCGGCGATGTCGCAGACCGAGCGCGAGGCGCTCGAGGCCGG
>JBMOJG010000919.1:0-1721 GCA_049316925.1 Alsobacter sp.
ATTGGCCGGCCTCGCATCACAGACTTCGGTCTCGCGAAGCTGACGGACGACGACAGCCAGCTCACGCTCTCGGGTTCCGCAGCGGGATCGCCCGCCTACATGTCGCCCGAGCAAGCTCAGCACGGGGGCAGCACGGCTCTGAGTGATGTGTATGGTCTCGGCGCGGTGCTCTACGCCGCGCTGACTGGACGCCCACCGTTTCAGGGTGAGACGATCGCCGCCGTGCTGGAGCAAGTCGGTGTCGAGGAGCCACTGCCACCGCGTCGTCTCAATGGCAGCATCCCGCGCGATCTGGAAACCATCTGCCTCAAGGCCCTCGAAAAAACGCCCGCTCGCCGCTACGCTACGGCGCGTGACTTCGCTGATGACCTCGCACGCTTCATCGAAGGCAAAACGGTGCTCGCGCGCCCCGTCGGCTGGTCTGGCAAACTCATGCGCTGGGCCTCGCGCCGACCTGCACTGGCGGCATCGCTCGCGCTCGCGGTGCTGGCGCTCATCACCGCAGTCGTCGTGGCAGCGATTTCTGCCATTCACATCAAGGAGGCGGGTGATCGCGCAATCGCCTCCGCTGCGGCGGAGAAATCCCAGGCTCATGAGGCGAGGCTGCGTGCCACACGGCTGCACATCGCAGAAGCGGTGCGCCGTCAGGAAGACGGTGACTTGATCGGCGCACTGCCCTCGCTCGTCGCCGCGCTGCGCAGCGGCATGGACGATCCCGTGGAGCGTGAGGAGCATACCCTGCGCCTCGCCGCCGCGCTGCACCAGTGCCCGCGCCTCTTGCATCACTGGACTCTCAACAGTTGGCACGACAAGCGCGATGCCGCGCTCGTTTCACCGGGCCGCGTCTATGCCGCCGACTTCAGCCCGGATGGCAAATGGATCGCCGCCGCGACCGGCAACACGCGCTTTTTTCTTTGGAACACCGAGACCGGCGAGGATGCTGGAGCCGACTTCCCCGAGCAGGGGCAAGTGCAGTATGTGCGCTTCTCCTCCGATGGCCGCCGCCTGCTCACCGGCACAGCGGCTGACACCATCACACTCTGGGATGTCGCCACCAAAACAGCAGTCATTTCCAATGTCAGCCACGCACTCAACGGCTGGCATCCCGCCTCGCTCCTGCCGCCCTTGATGACTGCCGATGGCAGCTTGCTCATCCGTGCCGAGCCGGGCAAAAAGCCTGAGTCTGGCGCTTACCTCGTTTTCACCGACGGGAAAACCAACCCCATCCCTTTGCGAATCGGCACCACGGTGCGGGCTCTGGGGATCTCTGGCGATGGGTCACTCATCGCCGTCGGCAGCACGGATGGAAATGTGACGTTGCATGATGCCACCACTGGGCAAAGCAGCGGCGCGGGCTTTCGAGTCAAAGGTTCCGTGCGCGGACTCAGCTTCAGTCCCGACAAGAAACTCCTCGGCGTGATCTGTGGTGACAACGATGCTCAGATCTGGCAGCTCGACACGCTCACTGCCGTTGGCGCGCCCGCGAATCACCTCGGCGTGATCTACGACCTCAACTGGAGTCCCGGTGGCACGCATCTCGCCACCGCTGCCTTCGGTGAGCGCACCTCGATATTGATGCGTGCTGACACTGGCGCGGCAGACGTCGTCATCCGTCAGCGCATGGGCATACGCAGCGCCATCTTCAATGCCGCCGGCACACTCATCACGGCAGGGTTTGATAACGCGGCGCGATTCTTTGATCCGCTCACGGGGCACGTCTC
>JBMOJG010000920.1:0-1716 GCA_049316925.1 Alsobacter sp.
CGCCTGCTCGAGGACACCGGCATCATCGCCCGTCTTGACCTGAAGGACGGCCGTGCCCGCTACGAGAAGGCCCCCGAGCAGCATCACGACCACCTCGTGAACCTGCGCACCGGCGAGGTGGTGGAGTTCCGGTCCGAGGAGATCGAGCTGCTGCAGGCCGAAATCGCCCGCCGTCTGGGCTTCCGGCTGGTTGATCATCGGCTCGAACTCTACGCGGTCCCCCTCGACGACGAGCGCAAGGCGTGATCCGCCGCCTGCGTGTCGCCGGCCTGCTGGTCGTCCTCGTGCCGGCCGGCCTTGTCCTTGTCGGCCTGCAGATGCTCTCGCTGCGCTTCGGCTGGCGCCTCAGCCACTGGATTCCGATCGTGTTCCACCGTCTGGCCTGCCGGCTTCTCCGGGTCCGGGTCGCCGTTCGCGGTGAACCGGTGACAGGCCGGGCCGTCCTCGTGGTGTCGAATCACACCACCTGGCTCGACATCGTCGTGCTGTCGACGCTGCAGCCGATGTCGTTCATTGCCAAGAGCGAGGTCGCCGGGTGGCCGGTCTTTGGCACGCTTGCACGGCTGCAGCGCACCATCTTCATCGATCGCAGCCGTCGCAAGGGCGCCGCCGAGGCTAATGGCGAGATCGCCGAGCGGCTCGCCGGTGGCGACGCCATCGTGCTGTTTGCCGAGGGCACCACCAGTGATGGAGGCCGTGTCCTGCCGTTCCGCTCATCGCTGCTGGGCGCGGCCCGTGACGCGATCGCCCACGCCGGCCATGACAGCCACGTGCTGGTGCAGCCAGTGACCCTAGCCTATCCGGCGCGCGGAGGCCTGCCGGTGGGCTACGGCGATCGCCCCGGCATCGCCTGGTATGGCGACATGGACCTGATCCCGCATCTGGTCGGCATCATTGCCGGTCCGCCGCTCGACGCCGTCTGCGTCTGGGGCACGCCGGTGCCGTTTGACGCCGGCTCAGACCGCAAGGCGGTGACCCGTGCGGTCGAGACCGAGGTGCGGGCGACCTTCGCCCGGGAGCGGACCGGTCGCACCCCCGAACCGCCTTCCGCACTGTCGGGACGGATTCCTGTTCTCACGCGGGCCCAGACGGTCTAAACACTGCGTGAACCCGGCGGCCGCCGACCGGCCACCGCCCTGATTCGCTCGACAGCCGGCGCCTCGCGCCCCGCGGAACCATGACGGACGCAAGCAGGAAAGTCTTCGTCAAGTCCTATGGCTGTCAGATGAATGTCTATGATGCCCAGCGCATGGCCGACGTGCTGGGCGAGGACGGGTTCGTCGAGACCAGCAGCATGGACGACGCTGACCTCGTCGTTCTCAACACCTGCCACATCCGCGAAAAGGCGGCCGAAAAGGTCTATTCCGAGCTTGGCCGTGTGCGCGCCGTGCGTCGCGACCGCGCTGCGCTCGGCCGCGACACGCGGATCGTCGTGGCCGGTTGCGTCGCGCAGGCGGAGGGGGCCGAGATCCTGCGCCGCGCGCCGGGCGTCGATCTCGTCGTCGGTCCCCAGTCCTATCACCGGCTGCCCGAGCTGCTGCGCCGCGCCGAGAGCCGTCCGGGCGTGGTCGAGACCGAGTTTCCCGCCGACAGCAAGTTCGACGCGCTGCCGGGCGCAAGACCTGACCGCACCCGGGCCCGCGGGGTGGCGGCCTTCGTCACCGTGCAGGAGGGCTGCGACAAGTTCTGCAGCTTCTGTGTGGTGCCCTACACCCA
>JBMOJG010000921.1:0-1714 GCA_049316925.1 Alsobacter sp.
ACGGACGCGGAATGTCTGCTGGACCAGCAGCAAAGGCAGGGTCCGCGAGTAAAGCCGACGTGCCTGCGCTACGTCACCCACACGATAGGCGCGAACGATCTGGACATGCACATCGGTCATCTCGGCCGCCGGCATTGTGCCGGACGCGCCGCGCGCCAACTCGTCCATCAGGTAGCGTGCGCCTGCGCCACCAAAGACGCCGTCCAGATTGGTGCCGACAGCATCCTTGATGCGGCTGACATTTTGCCCGCATGGGAGGGTTTCTTCCTTGACGAAGCGAATTGCCGGCACGGCCGCAACCACCGCGGCCACCTTGTCGGGCGTCAGGCCGGCCCCCATGGGAGCAGGCGCATTCTGCAGCATGATCGGCAGCGCGGTCCGCTGCGCGACTGCCGTGAAGAATGCGATCTGATGCGTTGGGTCCGGCCCGGCGGCCGACGGCGCCATGATCATGGCGGCAGACGCCCCGTGCGTCCGTCCCTCCTCTGCGTGGGCAGCGACGTCAGCCGGATCGGCGGCGCTGGCGCCGACGATGTACGGCAGCCGTGCCCGTAGCGCGCGGCCGAGGGCCTCGACCATGATCTGCCGCTCGTGAGCGGTCAGGGTCTCCACCTCGCTGGCCATGCCGGGATAGACGATCCCATCCGCGCCCGCGTCGACGACGAAGTCGACAAGCCTTGGCAGGGCTGCTGGATCGATGGCCCCGTCAGCCGTGAAGGGTGTCGGCAGGACGGGGAATACCCCGGTCAACGGCTTGGCTTCGGTGATCATTTCACGGCTCCGGCGGTGACGCCCTGGATGAAGGATTTCTGCAGGATCGCGAAAGCCACGAGGATCGGCAGGGATGCGACAAGCGATGCCGCCATCGCGCCGCCCCAGTCGGCATTGGTTTCGTTGAGATAGTTCAGCAGCAATCCCGGGCCGATCGTGCGCTTGTCCTCCGAGACGATCAGCGTCATCGAATAGAGCAGGTCGTTCCATGACCACATGAAAGCGTAGAGAAAGACGGTGATCAGCGCCGGCAGCGAGATCGGCAGCACGATCGTGTGGAAGATGCGGAGCTCACCCGCACCGTCGGCCCTTGCCGCCTCGATCAGCTCGGTCGGGACCTGGGAAAAATAGCTGAAAAGCATGTAGATCGACACCGGCATGGCAAAGACGATCGAGGCGAGGATCAGGCCGAGATGCGTGTCCAGCAGGCCAAACCGCACCAGCGACGGATAAATCGTGATCAGCAGCAGGCCAAAGGGCAGAACCTGGGCAGATAGCAACAGGATCATCAGCGGGCGGCGGCCGCGGAAATCGAACTTCGCCACCGCATATCCGGCATAGGCGGCCAGCACCGTGTTCAGCGCCGCGCTGCCGCCGGACACGACCAGGCTGTTGCGCAAGTTGGTCATCAGGTCGCCGCGCTCGAAGGCCGTGCGGAAATGCTGAAGTACCGGAGCCTGTGGCCACAGCGTCGGGACGATGCGGTAAAGTTCCTGGTTGCCCTTGAAGGCCGAGACAACGAGCCAATAAATCGGAGCGAACAGAAACAGGCCTGTGACCATCGCGAAGATGGCGAAGGCGAGCCGTGCACCACGGGACGACAGCTCCAGCATCTCACACGTCCTTCAGGAGATGTCGGAGATAGAAGATTGCCGGCGGAATGATCGTCGCGACCCAGAGCAGGCCGACGGCTGCCGCCATGCCGATATCCCAGCTGTCGAAC
>JBMOJG010000922.1:0-1713 GCA_049316925.1 Alsobacter sp.
GCTGACGGGCATCGCTACACGGCGATGCGATAGAACCGGCAGGCATTGTCGTGGAACAGTGCCGATTTCTCGCTCTGGGTGAACCCCGATGCGAGGCGCTTGTAGGTGTTCCAGAGAACCGGGTACGAAACCATACCCTTGTCGACGGGGAAGTTGCTCTCGAACATGCAGCGTTCGACACCGAAGAGGTCGATTGCGGTCTCGAAATAGGGACGCCAGGCCTGTGCGAGTTCGTCCGATCCCGGGGGCAGCTCGTTTTCGTGCCAGCGGCCGCCACAGATCACCATGCCCATCCCGCCCAGCTTGACGCTGACATTGGGGCAGGCTGCAAGCGCGGTCAGGTTCTGGCGCCAGGCCTCGAAGGTCTCCCGCGGTTGGGCAGAGAAGGGGCCCACGCCGAGGATCGAGCCGTAGTGGTCGAGCACGATCGGCAGATCCGGCATGAGCCGAGCCACAGCAGTTAGTTCGGGGATCTGCCGGTGGTACAGCATGGCGTCATAGCTCAGGCCTTGCCTGCCCACTGCGCGTAATCCGTCGCGATAGGCCGTCGTTCCCAGCAAGCCCGGATTGGCCGGCTTGACGATGATGCCGTCGGGAAAGGCGGGATCATGCGAGACGAAATGCCGGATGCCCTTCAAGCGGGTTGGGGAGGCCGCGATATGCGCCTCTAGCACCGGAACCACGTCCTCGCCGAGCATCAGGTCAGCGAAACCAACGATCCCCGCACAGATGCCGGGACGGCCACGTCGGCCGGCCTCCTGCGCCAGTCGGTCGATCCGTTCGGTTTCCCCGACCGGCCGCAGCGCCAACGGCCCGTCGGTGTGGTGGCCATAATGGGCTTCGATGAAGACGGTACCCACGACATTGTGGCCCGTGTCGAGGTCGGCGACGAGTTCGTCGAGCAGGTAGGGATTGCCGTCCTGCTCCCAGATGTGGTGATGGGCGTCGAAGATCGCGCGCTCGGGTTCGAGGATGTCCTCCTGCCGAAGCCTGAGCCACTCCGGGCGCGGCTTCAGGAAGCGATAGGAACCGGTGATCTCGATCGCCATGGGTGTGCCTCTCTCCCCGCCGCATGACTGCAGCCGCGCCGGCGCGCGGTGGCTAGTCGAGCTGGATGCCCAATTGCTTGATCAGCGGCGCCCATCGCCGGTTCTCGGACGCGATGTAGTCGGCCAGTTCGTTCGGCGTCGAGGTCTGCGGAATGAAGCCGAGCTCGGCATAGCGCCGCTTCGTCTCGGGCGAGAGAACGGCCTTCGATACCGCATCATGGAGGCGATCGATGGCCTGACCCGGCACCTTGGCGGGGGCCATGACCGCAAACCAAGTGAACGCGACCAGGTCGGAATAGCCCGATTCCGCGAAGGTCGGTACGTCCAGCGCGACCGCTGAGCGGACATCGTCGAAATTCCCGATGATGCGGATCTGGCCCGACTGGTGGAGGGGCACCAGCGTTGCAAGGGCATCGACCAGCGCGTCGACATGCCCGGCCGCCAGGTCGTTCAGCGCCGGAGCTGTCCCCCGATACGGAACCTCTGTCATCTGGATCTCGAGCCGCTGGTTCATCAGCGCATTGACGAGTTGCGAGTTTGCGCCTATCCCGGCGGACCCATAGTTCATCTGGCCGGGGCGCTGGCGCACATAGTCGCGAAACTCGGCGATGGTCCGCACCGGCAGTGACGCCGTTCTTATCCCAATACAGGTTACCCGCGAACA
>JBMOJG010000923.1:0-1711 GCA_049316925.1 Alsobacter sp.
CACCCCGGAGCTCCCCGCATGAGCGCGTCGATCGCCTCGCCGGTCCGGACCAGTGCCTCCTGGCGGGAGAGCCTGTCGCGGGACGGCGTGTTCTATGCGTTCGTCGCCCCGTTCGCGATCCTGACCATCCTGTTCGGCCTGTGGCCGATCATCCTCTCCATCCAGGTGTCGTTCACTGCTTCTGCAACCGCGCTGAAGCCGAATGCCGCCTATGTGGGCTTCGACAACTACCGGGCGATCTTCGCCGACCCGGTGTTCCTCGCCTCACTGTGGCGCACATTGGCCTACACGGCTGCCGCCGTCGTCGCCAACGTGGCCTTCGCGCTGGCGGTGGCGCTGCTGCTCGATTCGAAGCTCATCGGGCGCGGGCGGACCTTCTTCAAGGTGGCGGTGTTCCTGCCCGTGGTGACGCCCGACGTCGCCGGCTATGTCGTCTGGAAGTGGCTCTACGACCGGTCGTTCGGCGCAGTGAACGCGGCGCTCGACCTTGTCGGGCTGCCGGCCTTCGGCGGGCTGGCGTCGGTCGGCACCGTGACGATCGCGATCCTCATCGCCGAGCTGTGGAAGCACGCCGGCTTCTACGTGATCATCTTCCTCGCCAATCTGGCGATCCGCGACAGGGCACTGGACGAGGCGGCCGCCATCGACGGCGCCACGGCCTGGCAGCGACTGGTGCATGTGACGCTGCCGCAGCTGCGCCCGGCGCTGGTGATCAACGGCGTCTATGCGTTGATCCAGTTCCTCAAGACCTTCACGGTCGTGGTCGTGATGACCAAGGGCGGGCCTGCCGACACGACGAACTTCGTCAGCTACTACGCCTACCAGCTGTTCGACCAGGGCCGCTCTGGCGAGGCGACCGCGATGGCAACCGTGCTGTTCGGCATCGTCGCGGTGTTGGCCCTGACGGCCTACCGGATCGCCGAACGGGGAGACCGGCGGTGACCGCGTCCTGGCCGGCCCGGCTGTGTGCCTATGCGGCGGCATCGCTGATCGCGCTGCTGTTCCTCTACCCCTACTGGTGGATGGTGCTGGGCGCCTTCCGCACCACCGAGGCGGTGATGACGGCGCCGCTGCGGCTGTGGCCCGAGAGCCTCGACCTGTCCGTCTTCGGCACCATTGCGCGGGTCGGCGGGGCACCGCTCTGGCGCTACGCGGCGAACTCGGTGTTCATCACCACGGCGTCGACCGTGCTGGCGGTGCTGGTCACCGCGCTCGGCGCCTACGCCATCGTCCGCCGCCGCGGCCACCGGGTGTTCGACGCGCTGCGCTACGGCTTCCTGCTCACCATCATGTACCCCTACATGCTGCTGGTGATCCCGGTGTACATCGTCATGTACAAGCTGGGACTGCTCGGCAGCTACACCGGCATGGTGCTGTTCCTGGCACTCGGGCCGATCCAGTTCTTCCTGTTCGAGCAGTTCTTCCGGTCGATCCCGCCCGAGGTGATCGAGGCGGCGATCATCGACGGGGCGAGCGAGTGGCAGATCCTGTTCCGGGTCGTGCTGCCGATGGCGACGCCGATCGTCGCCACCGTGTCGATCATCACCTTCCTGCTGAACTGGGCGCAGTGGTTTCCCGTGCTGGTGGTGTCGCGCTCGCCCGACACCTACACGCTGCCGGTGGCGCTGCTGACCATCAACGGCGAGCTCGGCACCAATTTCCAGGGGATCATGGCGCTGGCCGTGCTGACCACGATCCCCGTCACCATCGT